>JALSJL010000288.1 GCA_026989405.1 Marinosulfonomonas sp.
TGCTGCTCTGACAGCGTGCGTGGTCGTGGCGCAGCCGTGACGTATTTGTCCCATAGTGCTTCCTTCCATTCCAACGAATAGATCGCACCATCAAACCATGGGATCAAACACCTAGGACGTAGACCTAACCTGCCCAAGCGCATGACACGCGGGAAGGCGGCGGCACCTGGCGGTGCCATTTCCCTTGCCTCGCCCCGGACGCTGTCCGGGGCTCAGGGGCCTCCGGCGGGGATACTTGCGAAAAGAAGAAGCCTCAGACCACCACGTCCAGCTTTTCCTGCTCGCCAACCCCGAACACCCGTTTGTAGCGTTCGATCTCTTCCGGTGGCCCCATGGCCTTGTTCGGATTGTCGGAAAGCTTGACCGTGGGCCGCCCGTTGGCGGCGATGGCCTTGCACACCAGCGAGAACGGCGCCAGCGCGTCGTCTTTCACCAGGCCGCGGAAGTCGTTGGTGAGCAGCGTGCCCCAGCCGAAGGAAACCCGCACGCGCCCGGCGAACTGTTCTTGCAGCGCAACGATCTTGTCCACGTCCAGCCCGTCGGAAAAGATCACCAGCTTTTCGCGCGGGTCTTCGCCGCGTTCCTTCCACCAGGCGATGGCGATTTCGGCGCCGGTTGCCGGGTCGCCGCTGTCGATGCGGATGCCGGTCCAGCCCGCGAGCCAGTCGGGCGCGTTGTCGAGGAAACCGCGGGTGCCGTAGGTGTCGGGCAGGATGATGCGCAGGTTGCCCTCGTGTTCTTCGTGCCAGTCGGCGAGCACCTCGTAGGGCGCCAGGCGCAACGCGTCATCGTCGGCAGCAAGCGCGGCATAGACCATCGGCAGTTCGTGGGCGTTGGTGCCGATCGCCTCGATATCGCGGCGCATGGCAATGAGGCAGTTGGAGGTGCCGACGAAACTGTCGCCCAGCCCTTCCTGCATCGCCTGCACGCACCAGTCCTGCCACAGGAAGGAATGGCGCCGACGGGTGCCGAAGTCGGCCAGCCGAAGGTCTTCTAGATTGCGCAGTTTTTCGACCTTTTCCCAAAGCTTGGTCATGGCGCGCGCGTAGAGCACCTGCAGTTCGAACCGCCCCATGTCGCGCAGCACGGCGCGCGAGCGCAGTTCCATGATGATCGCCAGCGCCGGAATTTCCCAGAGCATGACCTCGTGCCATTTGCCTTCGAAGGTCAGTTCATACTGGCCGTCGCGCTTTTCCAGGTGGTAGGGCGGCAGGCGGTAGTTTTCGAACCATTCCATGAAGTCCGAGCGGAACATCTGGCGTTTGCCGTAGAACATGTTGCCGCGCAGCCATGTGCTTTCGCCGCGCGCCAGGCTGAGGGTGCGCACATGGTCGAGCTGTTCGCGCAGCTCACCCTCGTCGATCAGATCGGCGGTGCGGATATGCCTGGAGCGGTTGATCAGGCTGAAGGTGACCGTGGTGTCGGGCCGGTTGCGAAAAACCGACTGGCACATCAGCAGCTTGTAGAAATCGGTGTCGATCAGCGAGCGGACGATCGGGTCGATCTTCCACTTGTGGTTATAGACGCGGGTGGCGATGTCCATTTCGGGCTCCGGTTGGGGGCGGCGCTCAGGCGAGCGTGACGCCGGCCTTCTCCATGTTGTCGCGCGCGGCCGACAGTGAACCGTCCATGTCGATGGCGCGGCAGGCGCTTTCGATCACGGTGACGGAGTAGCCCAGTCTGGCGGCGTCGATGGCCGAGTAGGCAACGCAGAAATCGGTGGCCAGGCCAACCAGCGTCAGCGTGTCCAGCCCGCGGGTTTTCAGGTAGCCGTCCAGCCCGGTGGGGGTGGTGCGGTCATTCTCGAAAAAGGCGGAATAGCTGTCTATTCCGGGGCGAAACCCCTTGCGGATGATCATGTCGGCGCGATCGGTGTTCAGGCTGGCATGGAAGGCCGCGCCGCCGGTGCCCTGCACGCAATGGGTCGGCCAGAGCACCTGCGGGCCGTAGGCAAGCTCGATCATCTCGAATGGCGATCTGCCGGGGTGATTGGCCGCAAAGGACGCATGGTTGTCCGGGTGCCAGTCCTGGGTCAGCACCACGGCCGGAAAGTCGCCCATCAGCGCGTTGATCGGCGCCACCACCTGGTCGCCGCCCTCGACGGCCAGCGCGCCGCCGGGGCAAAAGTCATTCTGCACGTCGATCACGATCAGGCATTCGTTGGCGGGGCGCATCGGCTGTCTCCTTTTCGGTATGTCTTGGGTAAGCAGAGGGGTGCGGCGCGTCAACCTTCGCCCCTTGCGAATCCATGCCCCTTTGCACTAAGCCGCGCATATGTTCACCGTTGCCGCGCTTTATCATTT
>JALSJL010000289.1 GCA_026989405.1 Marinosulfonomonas sp.
TCCAGAACCCATGTGAGCCAGGCTTGCGGATCGACCTTATTCAGCTTGGCGGTTTCAATGAGGGTGAAGGCGATGGCCATGGAATTGCCGCCCCGTTGTGAGCCAGCAAACATCCAGTTTTTACGTCCGATGGCGACGGGCTTCATGGCGCGTTCTGCAGTATTATTATCCAACTCCAGAAAGCCGTTATCAAGATAGGGTCGTGTTTTGGGCATGCGGCTCAAGGCATATCGAATGGCTTTGGCCAGTGGCGATTTGCCTGATATTTTAGGCAACTGGGCGTGCAGCCAGTCTTCCAGATCATCGAAGATAGGTTTTTCATTTTCTTGACGTAGAGCAGCACGGACTTCGGGGGATAGGCCCCGCGCCTGCTTTTCCACGCCATACAATTGTGCAATGCGCTTGATAGCTTCTTCGGCGATGGCAGAACCTTGCGCGGTAAACACATCCACGAACTTGCGCCGTATATGGGCCATGCAGGCCACTTCCGAAGCTTTACCCTCGCCAAACACACCGTTGAAACCGGCATATCCATCGGCATGCACCCAGCCCTGATATCCGGACAGGTGTTTGACCGGATGCTCACCCTTGCGATCAACCGTAAACTGATACCAAGAGCATGGCGGCGACTTGCCGGACCACGGTCGTTCGTCCCGGACATAGGCCCAGATGCGGGCGGTTTTGGTCTTTTTGTTGCCAGGAGCGAGCATTTTAAGCGGCGTATCATCCGCAAACAAGGCGGCCCCGTCCTTGACCTGCGATCCAATGGAATCGGCCAGTGGTTCCAGCAAGGCTGTGGATTTCCCGACCCAGTCCGCCATAGTCGAACGGTCCAAATCGACACCTTCGCGGGCATAGATTTGTGACTGGCGATAAAGCGGCAGATGATCGGCGTATTTGCTGACCAGAACATGGGCCAGCAGTCCCGGCCCGGGACCACCCCGCTCAATCGGGCGCGAGGGCAACGGGGCTTGTGATATGGCCTCGCAGCGACGGCACGACATGCGCGGACGGATGATCTTATTCACCACGAAACGGCCCGGAATGTATTCCAGCTCTTCAGTCACATCCTCGCCCAGCTTTGAAAGGTCACCGCCGCATTCGGGGCAATCCTCACCAATGGACAAAACCTGCTCGATACGCTCCAGATGCTCGGGCAACGGCTTGCGTTTTGGCTTTGCCTTCGGCTCGACGGGTTCAGTGGGTGGGGTTTGTTCTGCCTCGGTCGCAAATTTTGCAATCTCTTCATTCTCGGCAAACAATTGCAGTTGATCCATGCCCTCGGATTTGGACCCGAAACGATGCCGGTTCGCCCCGTGCAGTTGGTGCTGAAGTTGCTCAACCTTTAGGGTCAACGCCTTTACTTCCGCCGCCAAAAGCTCACTTACTTGCCGCAATTCTGCGGGGTCTTCAGGCAAGTTATCAAGGGCGTTCAACATGGTCATTCTATACAGATTTGTGCCTGAAATGGGAATCCATAATCGCCCGTATTACTTGATAATTGCACCTGATTATCCTGCCTTCAAAGGTCGCCATGTCCGCTTTGGAATGCGCCAATCAATACATTCCAGCAGCATCGCCAGTTGCGCCGAGGTCAGGCTGATCTTGCCGTCTTTTGCCGCAGGCCAAACAAACCGGCCATGTTCAAGTCGTTTGGAAAACAGGCAGGCACCTTGGCTGTCCCACCAGATGATCTTGAGCAAATCCCCGCGCCGTCCCCGAAACACAAACAGATGACCGGAAAACGGATCCTCCGCCAGAACCTGTTCGGCCTGTGCTGCCAGCGTATTGAAACCGCGCCGCATGTCCGTCACGCCAGCCGCAAGCCAGACCCGCGTATTGCTCGGCACCGGGATCATGATGACAATCCCTTCAGCAATCGCGCCAGCACATCAACATCAAAACCGCCCTCGGCCGATACGCGGCACCCGCTGGGAAATTCAATCTCGATCCGCCCCGACGGAACGGGTGTCAAAGCCGGAACTGGGCTGTTCGCCGCTTCAATCTCGACAGGCAAAAATACCGGTTCAGCTTCTTCCTCAGTGGCATCCGGCTCCGGCGTATACCGTTCATCCCGTAGCCATTTGAAAATCAGATTGGCATTCATCGCATACCGACGCGCAACCTGCGCCACCGACACACCTGCCACCATCGTCTGAAAACAAATCGAATGCTTCTCTTCGTCAGACCACCGCCGCTTCTTCTGCTTCACCGTCATAGAGTGCCCCTAAGTGTCCACTATCAATGGTGGACACTAACGCACCTCCAAAAGGGCTGTTAGGCGGGGGACACCGGACG
>JALSJL010000290.1 GCA_026989405.1 Marinosulfonomonas sp.
GAAATGGATGAGCGCGACGCCGCGCTGTTGCGCAATGACGTCCTTGAAGATCTGGCGCAGGGGCCTGACAGCGACGCCGTTGAGCGGCTGGCGGCATTTTCGGCGGCCGTCGATCTGGAGCAACTGGTCGCTGAAGTCACCAAGAACGCCGCATTGCTGATGCAGCCGCGTGGCGCGGATGACATCTGGTCGCAATTCGGACTGCCGCCGGGCTACAGCGAACAAGACCTGCTGGATGCGGTGTTTGGCGCGTCGCATACGCTTGATGTCGCCTCGATTGTCGAGGTGCTGCGCAACAGTGAAAAACCCACCGACCACAAGACCGCCACCCTGCTGGAGTCGATTGATTTCGACGCGCCCCGGATTTCGGACTACGAGGTTCTGCACCCCTATTTCCTGTTCGGCAAGACCGCCAAATCGCCGTTTTCCGCCAAAACCGGCAGTATCCCGACGGCTGGCCTGCGCAAGAACTTCGCCGAGGTATTCGCACCGCTTCATAATTTCATGGAGCGCATTGAAGACAATCTTGAGCGTTACAAGTCTTTACAGGCTGCACGGAAAACTCTGGCGCTGCACCAGTTCGCAGCGGTTTACCTGCCGGAATATGAAACACGCAAACGCGATCGCGGCCTTTTGGATTTTGACGACCTGATTCACCGATCCATCGCGTTGCTTTCAGACCCGGCGGTCGCCCAGTGGGTCTTGTTCAAGCTTGATGGCGGAATTGATCACATCCTTGTTGACGAAGCCCAGGACACCAGCCCGGCGCAGTGGAAAGTGATCGAGCTGCTGGCACAGGAATTCAGCGCCGGCGAGGGCGCGCGCGCCGGCGTCAAACGCACGATTTTCGTAGTCGGCGATTTCAAGCAATCCATCTACTCGTTCCAGGGCGCCGATCCGCGCGCGTTTGACCAGATGAAATCGCATTTCTCGGACGCCTTGGCAGGTGTTGGCGAGCAACTGCACGAAAGGTCGCTTGATCACTCCTTCCGGTCGTCCCCGGCCATTCTCGAATTTGTCGACGCGACATTCGGGGCAAATGGCGGGCGCGGCATTGGCGGTGTGCCGCATCACATTGCCTACCATGCGCAGATGCCGGGGCGGGTCGATATCTGGCCCTTGCTTGAAGGGGGGGACGAGCCCGAGAACAGAGAGTGGTTCGATCCGACCGACATGATGGCCGAGAACGATCCGAAGCTTGAGCTTGCCGCCAATATCGCGCGCTGGATTGATGAACAGTGCCGCAGTGGCTTGCTTGCGGACCAGAATGGCGACCTGCGCCCCATTCACCCCGGCGACTTCCTGATCCTGGTTCAGCGGCGCTCGCCGCTGTTTCACGAAATCATCCGCGCCTGCAAATCGCTTGATCTTCCGATTGCCGGCGCCGACCGACTGAAGGTTGGCGGTGAGCTGGCGGTCAAGGACTTGCTGGCCCTGCTGTCATTTCTGGCAATGCCCGCCGATGACCTGTCGCTGGCTGCAGCCCTGCGTTCGCCGATCTTTTCGATCAGCGAGGCCGAACTGTTTGATCTGGCCCATGGGCGCGGAAAGGCAACCCTGTGGTCCGCCCTTGTCAGCCGGCAGCAAGACCATGCTGCCGCCCACGCCATCCTGTCCGATCTGCGCAGCAGGGTTGACTATTTCAGCCCCTATGAGCTGCTTGAGCGCATCCTGATCCGCCATGGCGCCCGCACCCGTTTGCTGGCGCGGCTGGGCCACGAAGCCGAAGACGGGATCGACGCGCTGCTCGATCTTGCCCTCACTTTCGAGCGCAACGCGACCCCCAGCCTGACAGGTTTCCTGGTCTGGCAAGAGGCCGGAGACATTGAAATCAAGCGGCAGGCCGAAGGCACCGGCGGGCGGATCCGCGTCATGACAACCCATGGGGCCAAGGGGCTGGAGTCTCCGATCGTGATCCTGCCCGACACGACCGACCGCAATCCGCCGCAGGGCCGGGAAATCCTGGCGGATGGCGACGGCAGGCCGGTCTGGCTGACCCCGGCAGACCAGCAAACCCCCGCCATGAAAGAACTGGTTGAAGCCGGCCGGGGGGCCGGGCTCGATGAAAGGTTCCGGCTGCTCTATGTCGCCATGACGAGGGCGGAAAAATGGCTTGTTGTATGCGGCGCGGGCAAAGCCAGACCGGACGGCGACAGCTGGTATCGTCAGGCCGAGGCTGGCATGACGCAATTGGGCGGCGCGCCCATCGAGACCCCGGCGGGTGGCGGCCTGCGCCACCAGCGCGGCAATTGGCGCGCAACCAGCCGCCCGGATGCCAAACCCGGTCTCCCGCCGGCAAACCCGGCTGCCCCCGGCTGGGCACTGCAACCGGCGCCACCGCCCGGCGAAAAGTTTCGGCTGCTTTCGCCTTCGGACATGGACGGCCCGAAATCCTTGCCCGGCAGCAGCGATGCGCTTGATGAAACCGCCGCCAGGTTGCGGGGCACACGCATACATCTTTTGTTGCAGCATCTTCCCGATGTCCCGAAAACCGCGTGGCGACAGGCTGCAGTTCGGCTTCTGTCATCCGGCACACCCCGCCCGACGGACAGTGAACTTGAAGAGGCACTTGCGCATGCTACCCATGTCTTGCAGACGCCCGAGCTTGCCTGGGTATTTGCCGAGAATTCGTTGGCAGAAGTCAGTGTCAGCGCCGAGGCTTCTGTCGGCCAAACCGGCCGCTACCACGGCGTCATTGACCGGTTGGTGGTCACGGATGACAAGGTCAGCGTGGTGGACTTCAAGACCAACAGGGTGGTGCCGTCCCGGCCGGACGATATCCCGCTGGGGATACTTCAGCAGATGGCTGTCTATCGCGAGATGATCGAACCGATCTATCCGGACCGGCCCATCGACCTTTATGTGCTCTGGACCGGCCCCGCCCTTCTCATGCCCATCCCGCACGATCTTGTGACCGGCATACATGATACAGTTTGACGCCTTGACCCGGGCTGACCGCACCAATAGTTAATCATCAACCCACGTATTCAGGAGAATTCACATGGCAACCGTGCCCGTAACCGACGCAACCTTCGAAGCCGAAGTTCTCAAGTCCGACATCCCGGTGATCGTCGACTTTTGGGCGGAATGGTGCGGCCCTTGTCGCCAGATCGGCCCGGCGCTGGAAGAGCTTTCCGACGAATTTGACGGCAAGATCAAGATCGCCAAGGTCAATGTCGACGAAAATCCGAACATTCCGGCACAGCTGGGTGTTCGCGGTATTCCTGCGCTGTTCATGTTCAAGGGCGGCGAAGTCGTTTCGAACAAGATCGGTGCGGCCCCGAAAGCCTCCCTGCAAAACTGGATTGAAGAAGAAATCTAGACCGGCCTATGGCTGGATGAAGAGGGCGCCGATGGCGCCCTTTTTCTTTGGGGCGACCA
This sequence comes from Marinosulfonomonas sp., assembly GCA_026989405.1. GTDB lineage: Bacteria > Pseudomonadota > Alphaproteobacteria > Rhodobacterales > Rhodobacteraceae > JAJRUE01. The sequence continues at coordinate 3,382 of JALSJL010000290.1, forward strand.
ACGCCGCCGCTGGTTGGTCCTTGTAGCCCTGTCCCGCCGTGTCCATATTGACCGCGAGTTCCCGAGCGGAGGCAGATATGGCGGATCAACAATTCCCAGGTTGGCATGGCACCACGATCATTGGTGTTCGAAAAGGCGATGAGGTGGTGGTAGCGGGCGACGGGCAGGTCAGCCTGGGCCAGACCGTCATCAAGGGATCGGCGCGCAAGGTCCGTCGGTTGAACACCGGCGGGCAGGATGTTGTCGCCGGATTTGCCGGATCGACCGCCGACGCCTTCACCTTGCTTGAACGGCTGGAAAGCAAGCTTGAGGCGATGCCCGGACAGCTTGCACGCGCAGCCATCGAGCTTGCGAAAGACTGGCGCACCGACAAGTATCTGCAAAAGCTCGAGGCCATGCTGATTGTGACCGACGGTCAGGATCTTCTGGTCATTACCGGCGCCGGCGATGTGCTTGAGCCGGAAAACGACGTGGCCGCGATCGGGTCGGGTGGAAACTTTGCGCTCGCCGCCGCGCGGGCCATGATGGACACCGACCGGGACGCCGAAGACATTGCCCGCCGCGCCATGGCCATTGCGGCCGACATCTGCGTCTACACCAACGGCAACCTCACGATCGAAAAGATTTCAAAATGACCGAGCTTACCCCGCGCGAAATTGTCTCCGAGCTGGACCGCTTCATCATCGGCCAGAAAGATGCCAAGCGCGCCGTCGCCGTGGCCCTGCGAAACCGTTGGCGGCGCAAGCAGCTGCCGGATGAGTTGCGCGATGAAGTATACCCGAAAAACATCCTGATGATCGGCCCGACCGGCGTCGGCAAGACTGAAATCAGTCGTCGCCTTGCAAAACTGGCGCGTGCCCCGTTCATCAAGGTCGAGGCGACAAAATTTACCGAGGTCGGTTATGTCGGGCGCGACGTCGAACAGATCATTCGCGATCTTGTCGACTCCGCCATTGCCCTGACACGAGAGCAGATGCGCGAAGATGTCCGCGCCCGCGCCCACGAAGCTGCCGAGAACCGCGTTCTGGCCGCAATCGCCGGTGAAAATGCGCGCGAACAGACCCTGAAGATGTTTCGCGACAAGCTGAAACGCGGTGAGCTGGATGATACGGAAATCGAGCTGGACGTCGCCGACACCTCGAACCCGATGCCAATGTTCGAGATGCCGGGCCAGCCGGGGCAGATGCCGGGCGGCCTCAACCTTGGCGATCTTTTCGGCAAGGCGTTTTCGGGCCGGACGGTCCGGCGCAAGATGAAGGTTTCGGAAAGCCATGACCTGCTGGTCAGTGAGGAAGCCGACAAACTGCTTGATGACGAGGCCGTAACACGCAACGCAATCGAGGCCGTCGAACAGAACGGAATCGTTTTTCTCGATGAGATCGACAAGGTCTGCGCCCGTTCTGACATGCGCGGGGGCGATGTCAGCCGCGAAGGCGTGCAGCGCGACCTGCTTCCGCTGATCGAGGGCACCACTGTCTCGACCAAATACGGGCCGGTGAAAACCGACCACGTTCTTTTCATCGCCTCCGGGGCGTTCCACATCGCCAAACCGTCAGACCTGTTGCCGGAACTGCAGGGGCGGCTTCCAATTCGGGTTGAGTTGCGCGCTCTCACAGAACAGGACTTCGTGCGCATCCTGACCGAGACGGACAATGCGCTTACGCTTCAGTATTCGGCCCTTCTGGGCACTGAAAATGTGACTGTCGAGTTCAGCGAAGACGGCATAGCCGCGCTTGCCAACATCGCGGCCGAGGTCAACCAAAGCATTGAAAACATAGGCGCTCGCCGCCTTTATACGGTTCTGGAGCGGGTGTTCGAGGACCTTTCGTTCTCGGCACCGGATCGCGCCGGCGAATCTGTCGTTGTCGACAAGGACTTTGTTGAAACCCATCTGGGCGACATCGCGCGTTCGGCCGACATTGGCAGATACATGCTGTGACGCGCTACAGGCGCCGCCTGAGATAGACATAGACCGCCCCGCCGCCGCCATGCCGCACATGGGCTTCGTTTACCTGCAAGACCAGCGGCCCCAGAGGCGCGCTTTTCAGCCACTGCGGAACATGGTGCCGCAAGGCACCGGTGCGCACAGGCACCGGGTTTCCATCATCACGCGCGCGGCCCTTTCCGGTGATCACAAGCACCAGCCGCAGACCCTTTGCATGCGCTTCAAAAATGAACGACGACAGCGCCGGTTGCGCCTGGGCAAGTGTCATTCCGTGCAGGTCAAGGCGTGCCTCCGGCCGCAGCTTGCCCTTCTTCATTCTGGAAAACCGCTTGCTGTCCATGTTTATCGAAGGCTGGGCGGCCTGCGTGAACTGGCTGATCTGCGGGCGCGTGGCTGCCGATTTTTCGCCGATCGAGAACTCGGGCGGGCGCCAGACGTTTGCGGCCTTCTTGCCCGAAGAGCCGTCATCCGGGCCCGGCGTCACGACATGTGGACCATCAAGGCGCAACGGCACGGTGTTCTTGCGGACCTGGTTCCAAAGCTCTTTTTCCTCTGGCCGCAATTCGCGGCGCGGCCGGCGCTTCATGGCCCGTAGCCTCCGGCCAGTTCATAAGCCGTTTCGATCGGCAGCAAGACAACCATCCGCCCGGGGTCACTGACCCTTGCCGCCGCCCGTCCCGCTTCTTTGCCCGTGCCGAAGAATATGTCGGCGCGCTGCGCGCCCTTGATCGCCGAGCCGGTATCTTGCGCAACCATCAACCGTTTCATCGGATTGCGGCCGCCCTTTTCGATCCAGACCGGCGCCCCCAACGGCACGAATTTCGGATCGACCGCCAGCGTTCTTTCGCGGGTCAGCGGTCGGTTCATCGCCCCCAACGGACCCTTTTCAGGTGGCAGGCCCCTGATTTCGCGGAAAAATACAAAGGCCGGGTTCGTGTGCAGCAGCGCTATTCCCTTGTCAGGGTTTCTGGATACCCAGTTGCGGATGACCTCGGCTGAAACCTGGTGCGGCTGGTAAACACCGCGCCGCACAAGTTCATCGCCAACAGACCGGTAGCTGTGCCCGTTTGCCCCGCCGTAGCCAACACGAATGGTGGAACCGTCCGGAAGCCTTATCCGCCCGGAACCCTGTATCTGCAGGAAAAACAGCTCTACCGGATCGTCCACCCAGGCAATCTCAAGCCCGCGACCAGCCAGAATCCTGTCACCCTCGATCACGGCGCGGGGAAACCAGAGAGACCCGCCAGCCACTTCGGGCGGCTTGCGATAAAGCGGATACTTGTAGCGCAGGTTGGGTTGTCTCGACCCGTTCAGAACCGGCTCGAAATAGCCGGTAAACAGGGCGGGTTTCCCGTCTTCTATGGCAACCGGGCGAAACAGCAGTTCGAAGAATGCCCGCGCATTCGGATGGCTTTTTGCCAGCGCGCAAACTGACGACCACTCGGCACCCTTCATGTCGCCGCATGTTTCAAGAAACGCCTCAAGGGCAGCCTGGTGATCATCTTTCTGCCAGCCTGCAAGCTGATCAAACGAAAGGATGTCATATGTTGCGTCCGGCTGGGCTGCACCGGGTTGCGCCCAGACCGAAAGGAGCGCGAGAGCCAGAAGCGCGAACGCCCTGCGCATCATTCCCCGGTCGCGACCAGCTGCCAGTTCGGGTCGTTCTCGCCAAATTTTCGTGCAAAGGTCCAGATGTCCTTCTGACGGACGGCCTCGTTCGGGTTGCCCTCGACGATCTTGCCATTTCGATCGCGAACAACCGAAGTCAGCTCTCCGACGAACTTCACGGTAATCTCGCCAAGGCGCGAACCTTCATCGAACTGCGCGTCCTTCAGCCCGATTTCGCGCACTCCGATAAAATTGGCGTCGACCTTCAGGCCTTCTTTTTCCCGTGCTTCGACAACCTCCGCAAAGGCAGCATAGACATCATCGGAAAGAAACCGGCGGACCGATTCAAGATCTCCTGATTCAAACGCCATGAGGATCATTTCGTAGGCACTACGGGCACCGCTCAGAAAATCCGTCACGCTGAAATCAGGCTCTGCCTTTTTCATGGCGGCCAGCGCCTTGGCAGCCGGGCTGCCTTCCGGAACGTGATCGGTGATGTCACGGTCGACCCCGCCCTCGATGACCTCGAACTTGCTGCGCGCACTGGGTTTTTGCGGCGCTGCCAGCGGCGGCTTTTCGAAACCCTCACGGGTTCCAAGAACGCTTTTCAGGCGCAAAATCAGGAAAATCGCAATTCCGGCCAAAACCAGAAGTTGGATGACGGCTGAGTTCATTTTATCCTCGCAATATCGGGTGCGGCTGGTAACGGGCGCAGTTGGCACTTATGTAAGGCAGGGCCACATACAAGTCCACCATGGCCCGGTGCGTCATCAAGAGGCTGTCATGTACCTCCTTTTCGTCTTTCTCGCGGTTCCGTTGATCGAAATCGCCCTGTTCATCAAGGTTGGCGGTGCCATCGGGCTTTGGTGGACGCTCGCGATCGTCGTGTTTACGGCGGTTTTGGGCACGCGACTGATCCGCGCACAGGGGATGATGGCCCTGAATGATCTGCGCAGGTCGTTCGATGAGCTGCGCGATCCCACAGAGCCACTTGCCCATGGAGCGATGATTCTCTTTTCCGGTGCGCTGTTGCTGACACCGGGATTTTTCACCGATGCCGTGGGCTTTGCACTGCTGTTTCCGCCGGTGCGCATGGCGATCTTGCGCTACATCCGCAGCCGGGTTCAAGTCACAGAGTTCACGGTGCACACGGAAACGGTGCGCCCCGTCAATCCGTCGGAAGATGTGATCGAAGGCGAGTTTGAAGAGGTTGACCAGAACGCGGGTTCGCTCGGGCCGGGTCGGAGAGGGCATTGAGGCTCTTGCCGCGACCTGATAGGCACGTCGCGACCCGATTTCAGAGGAGCAAGAACAATGGCAGAAAAAGCCGAAAACAATGGCGCCGAACAAGCCGCTGCCCCGGCCCAGGTTCAGATGAAGGTGCTTGGGCAATTCATCCGTGACCTGTCGTTTGAAAACATCGTCGCGCTGAAGGGCATCAACGGCGACGTGACGCCGGATGTCAGCGTTCAGGTCAGTCTTGATGGCAAGAAACGGCCCGGCGACAACCAGTTTGAAGTCAGTTCGAAATTCAAGATCACGGCCAAGAACAAGGGCACGGACGACACGCTTTTTCTGATGGAACTGGACTACGGCGGCGTCTTTCTGATCGAAAATGTTCCGGCAGACCAGCTTCACCCGTTTCTCATGATCGAATGCCCGCGCATGCTGTTTCCCTTTGCCCGGCGCATCGTCCACGACGTGATCCGCGACGGAGGCTTTCCGCCGCTCAATCTGGACACGATCGACTGGGTTGCCCTGTATCGCCAGAATCTTGAGCAACAGGCCGCTGCGGCAAAAGCCTCGGAACAGAAAAAGTCCTGAGCTTCAGGTAAACTTTGTCCAAAGCGCGCCGTCGCCCATGTTTTCGATGAATTTCGCGTGGGCGGCGGCTTCTTTTTCGGTAATCCGGCCCGGAAGCGGCTTGGGTCTTGGCGCCGGGTGCCAGGAACTCTCGTCCCCGTGTTCCGCATTTTGTCCAGCGCTGCCCGCCAGACCGAAGTCTGGCTGCCGGCCACCGATAAGTTCCAGATAGACCTCGGCAAGAATTTGGCTGTCCAGCAACGCGCCATGCAAGCTGCGCGATGAATTGTCGATCCCGAACCGCCGGCACAGCGCATCCAGCGATGCCGGCGAGCCGGGATATTTCTTTCTTGCGATGGCCAGGGTATCAAGCGCCCGGGCCATCGGGATGGCAGGCAGTTTCAGCCAACCAAGCTCTGCATTCAGAAATTTCATGTCGAACGAGGCGTTGTGAATGACAAGCTGGTCATCGGCGATGAAGTCCAGAAAGTCCTGTGCGATCTGGCCAAACACCGGTTTGTCCGCCAGAAACTCGTCGCCCAGCCCGTGAACCTCGAAAGCCTCGTTCGGCATGGCACGTTGCGGGTTGATATACTGGTGGTAGGTGCGGCCCGTCGGAATGTGGTTGAACAACTCAACCGCGCCGATTTCGACAATCCTGTCCCCCGCAAACGGGTCAAGACCAGTCGTTTCAGTATCCAGCACTAGTTCGCGCATGATCTCCCTTTCGTATCGAGCGCACAAGGTCGCGGACGGCTTCGCGCGTTTCATCCAGCGTGTTTGTCGTGATGACAACATCGGCACGCCTGCGCTTTTGCGCGTCCGGCATCTGACGTGCGCGGATTTTTTCGAACTGCTCTTCGGTCATGTCGCCTCGCGCAAGAACACGGCGTCTCTGAACATCCTCCGGCACGGACACAACGACGGCAAGGTCAACCATCTTGTCGGTGCCGGTTTCGAACAGCAACGGTATGTCGAGCACCACGATATCCGAGCTTGCCTGTTCAAGAAACCGCGCGCGATCCTGGGCAACCAGCGGGTGAACCAGTGCCTCGAGCCGTTTGGGCGCCGACGGTTCGGCGACAAACCATTTTCGCAATTTCTCGCGATCGACCGCGCCGTTTCTGACAGCTTCGGGAACCATCGCCGCAATGGCGTCAACGGCCTTTCCGCCCTTGGAATACAGCCTTTCAACCGCCTCATCGGCATCCCAGACATCTACCCCCAGGTCGCGGAACATGCCCGCGGTCGTCGACTTTCCCATGCCGATGGAACCGGTCAGACCGATGATGAATGGCCTCTTGCCCGTCATGTGCCCAGGACAACGCGGCGCGTTTCCTCGTCAATGTCGGGGCGATGGCCAAACCACCGCTCAAAGGCCGGTGCGGCCTGGTAGATGAGCATTCCAAGCCCATCAACCGTAGTGCAGCCAACGGCCCGGGCATGTTTCAGCAGGGCTGTTTCCAAGGGTGTATAGACCAGATCGGTCACAACGGTATGCGAGGTCAGCCCATCCAGCGGAACCCGCAAGTCCGGCTTGCCTTCCATCCCCAGAGAACTGGCATTGACCACAAGGGCCGCCTGGTCGATCATGTTGCCGGCCTGAACCCAGTCAAACACCCTGACGCGGGTTCCAAATTCCGCACGCAAGGCATCGGCGCGGGCCTTGGTCCGGTTTGACAGGCGAATTTCTGGAACCCCGACATCAAGCAATGACGCAAGAACGGCGCGGGCCGCGCCCCCTGCCCCGAATACGGCCGCCGGCCCTGATGCCGGATCCCATTCGGGCGCGCCGTGGCGCAGGTTTTCAATGAAGCCGTAACCATCCGTATTGTCGGCATGCACCTTGCCGTCACCGCGAAATATCAACGTGTTCGCCGCGCCGATCAGGGCCGCCCGGTCGGTTACGACATCGGCCAGGGCAAGCACCTTTTCCTTGTGCGGAATGGTTACGTTCACGCCCACAAAACCCATTTTCGGCAGCGCGCGGATGACTTGTTCCAGATCAGCCTGCGCAATTTCCAGCGGAACGTAATGGCCGCGTATCCCGGCGCGTTTCAGCCAGAATGAATGCAGCGCCGGGGAACGGCTATGGGCAATCGGCATCCCGATGACACCCGCCAAGGGTATGGATGTCTGGTTCATCCCGGCAACTCTCCTGTTTCCACCAGATAATCAAGTAGCTCCAGCAGCGGCAAGCCCAGAATATTGAAGTAGTCCCCATCTATCGCGGAAAACAGCCGGATGCCCTCTTTTTCAATCTGATAGGCACCAACACTGTGTCTGATCTCATCCCAGTTTCGCTCGACATAGTCCTGAATATAGTCATGGGACAAATTTCGCATCGTCAGTCTTGTCTTGCCAATTGTCCGCCAAACCGGTCGGTTTCCTTCATAAAGCACGACAGCAGAATACAAGACATGTGAGCGGCCGGAAAGTTGTGACAGTTGCTGCCGGGCATCCGGCTTGGTGGCTGGTTTTGAAAGGATCGTTCCGTCAAATTCAAGAATCTGGTCGCAGCCGATAACAAGCTGCCCGGGGTTCTTGCCGGCCACCTTGCGCGCCTTTGCATCTGCCAGAAGGTCCGCAAGATCGCGCGGCGACATGCCCTGCGCCAGGGCGGCAGCCTTGAGCGCATCTTCATCCACCCTTGCCACGGTTGCAGAGAAAGCAACACCGGCATCTTTCAGCAACCGGGCTCTGATCCGCGAGCCAGAGGCCAGAATGATCCGCTCGCTCATGGGACAATCCTGTGGGCAACTTGCGTATTCATATGTGCGCCATCATGCCGTTTTCGGGATACCCGGCCGGTCTTCGGGATTGTCGCCCGACTTGTCAAGATCACAGCGGATTTCGCACACAGTGGAAAGGTTCATGATGTGGGTTGAGGATGGTTTTTCAACAACAGATTCCTACACAAACAACCCACAGGGACATGAATGTCGGTTTCAGAATTTATCAATTAACCTACTGATATATTTTGATAAAATAGTGTGAATTCGGGCTTGAAATCAATTTTGTGCACAGCCGTTTCGCCGCCGATGGTTCGGGGATGAACTTGTGGACAGAAGAATTATCCCAGTTGTCCACCGGACTACACCTACTACAACCTTTTCTTTTCTTTCTTATTATTTAGAAGGGTCCGAGCCGTCGTATCAGGAGCCTGACCGGAATGACCGAGTTTTTTCTGTCTGCCTATCCCTGGATAAAGTCGCTGCACGTCATTTCGGTAATTGCCTGGATGGCCGGGTTATTCTATTTGCCGCGTCTTTTTGTTTATCATGCTGAGAAAGCCAGGGATTCAGATGAACTTGGCCCGTTGTTCGAGCTGATGGAAGTGCGCCTGTTTCGCGCAATCATGAACCCGGCGATGATTGCGACCTGGGTTTTCGGGTTGATGCTGGTCTTCACGCCGGGAATTGTCGATTGGGGGGCGATCTGGCCTTGGACCAAGGCGTTGGCCGTCATTGCCATGACATGGTTTCACCACTGGTTGGGCAAACAACGAAAAGCTTTTGTGTCGGGAAATCAGAACCTGTCGGGCCGCAGTTTTCGCATGATGAATGAGGTTCCGACGGTCTTGTTGATCATCATCGTGTTTTCCGTGATTGCGCGACCGATGTGAACAATGATTGACTCGGGTGTCCGCGCGTCATATCTAGCCCCTCAGCGACCGTCCGGTCGTGTTGATTCCCAATAAAAATACTGGCGGCCCTGCCCAAGTGCCGGGACCGAAAATTCTCATGACACAAGAACAGCTGCACCTTTCCGACCTCAAGGCGAAGAGCCCCAAGGATCTTCTTTCAATGGCGGAAGAGCTCGAAATCGAGAACGCCTCGACCATGCGCAAGGGCGAGATGATGTTCTCGATCCTGAAGGAGCGCGCCGAGGATGGCTGGGAGATTTCCGGTGACGGTGTTCTTGAAGTCCTGCAGGATGGCTTTGGATTTCTGCGTTCGCCAGAAGCAAACTATCTGCCGGGCCCGGACGATATTTATGTGTCTCCGGAAATGATCCGCCAGCATTCGCTGAGAACTGGCGATACGGTTGATGGCGTGATCCAGGCGCCGCGTGAAAACGAGCGTTACTTTGCGATCACCAAGGTGACGCTGATCAACTTTGAAGATCCCGAGAAAGCCAGGCACAAGATCAACTTCGATAACCTGACACCGCTCTACCCGGATGAGCGGTTGAAAATGGAAACCGAGGACCCGACGGTCAAGGATTACTCGGCGCGCATCATTGATCTCGTTGCTCCGATCGGCAAGGGCCAGCGGTCGCTGATCGTCGCACCGCCCCGAACCGGTAAAACCGTTTTGCTCCAAAACATTGCCCATTCGATTGAAGTCAATCACCCGGAAATCTATCTGATCGTTCTTCTGATTGACGAGCGGCCGGAGGAAGTCACGGACATGCAGCGCTCGGTCAAGGGTGAAGTGATTTCCTCGACCTTTGATGAACCTGCAAGCCGCCATGTCGCGGTTTCCGAAATGGTGATCGAAAAGGCAAAACGCCTGGTCGAACACAAACGGGACGTGGTGATCCTGCTGGATTCGATCACGCGGCTGGGTCGGGCGTATAACACCACGGTTCCGTCATCGGGCAAGGTCCTGACCGGCGGCGTGGATGCCAACGCCTTGCAACGACCGAAACGCTTCTTTGGTGCTGCCCGCAATATCGAAGAGGGCGGTTCGCTGACCATCATCGCGACCGCGCTGATCGATACCGGCAGCCGGATGGATGAAGTCATCTTCGAAGAATTCAAGGGCACCGGCAACTCCGAGATTGTTCTTGACCGGAAAGTGGCTGACAAACGCGTGTTCCCGGCGATGGACATCATCAAGTCAGGCACTCGGAAGGAAGAGCTTCTTGTCAGCAAGGGTGACCTGCAGAAGACGTATGTTCTGCGCCGCATTCTGAATCCGATGGGAACCACCGATGCGATTGATTTCCTGATCTCGAAGTTGAAGCAAACCAAGTCGAACGCCGAGTTCTTCGATTCGATGAACACCTGATAACCGTTGTAAAACAACGAGTTATGGATAAATGGACACTATTTATGCATCGGCGACAGCGCGCGGAAAGTCGGGCGTTGCGGTTATAAGAATTTCCGGGCCGGCCGCATATTCCGCGGCGCGGTCTTTTGTCGGTTCGTTGCCGGAACCCCGTGTTGCAAGTCTGCGCAAACTGGTTGATGAGTCCGGGAACCTGCTTGATGAGGCGCTTGTCCTCGTTTTTCCCGCCGGGGCAAGTTTCAGCGGTGAAGAAACGGTTGAATTTCAGATCCATGGCAGTGTTGCGACGGTTTCGGCGGTGTTGAACGCGCTGGGGCGGATTGAAGGTTTGCGCCTTGCAGAGCCCGGCGAATTTACCAGGCGGGCCCTGGAAAATGGGTGCCTTGATCTGACGCAGGTTGAAGGTCTGGCGGACTTGATTGACGCGGAAACAGAGGCTCAGCGACGCCAGGCCCTGCGGGTTTTTTCCGGAGGGCTCGGGAAAATTTGTGAGGCCTGGCGCAAATCGCTTGTCCGGGCGGCGGCCTTGATTGAGGCAACGATAGACTTCGTTGATGAGGACGTTCCGGTTGACGTCATGCCTGAGGTCATCAGTTTGCTGAGCTCGGTGCGCGCAGACATGGCCCGGGAAATGGCCGGCATCGGTATATCCGAAAGTATCCGCGATGGGTTCGAGGTTGCCATCGTCGGCCCGCCCAATGCGGGGAAATCGACATTGTTGAATGCGCTTGCCGGGCGCGAGGCGGCAATTACCTCGGAGGTGGCGGGAACGACCCGAGATGTGATCGAGGTCAGGATGGATATACGCGGGCTTCCTGTGACGTTTCTGGATACAGCAGGTCTGAGGGACACGTCGGATGAGGTAGAAGCCATCGGCGTTGAGCGAGCCTTGGAAAGAGCAAAGCTGGCGGATGTTCGGGTTGTCTTGCTTGATGGGGGCGCTGAATATAGTGGCCTTGAATTGGAAAACCACGATATATTGTTATCCGCTAAAGGAGATTTGAACCCTTGTGCCGAAAACCCGGTGTCCGGCAAAACAGGTCTTGGGGTCACTGAGTTGGTCGACCGTCTGGCTGATATTCTTGAAGACCGCTCGGTTTCCGCGGCGACTGCTACGCGGGACCGCCACCGGAATTCGTTGTCCGCAGCAGTTAGGTCTTTGGATGCCGCGCTTGATCGTATAGAAAGCTGCCCAGAGTTGGCGGAGATGTCAGCTGAAGAGATTCGCCAGGCCGTTCGGTCCATGGACAGCTTGATCGGTCGGGTTGATGTGGAGCATCTGCTGGACGAGATATTTTCCAGCTTCTGTATTGGCAAGTAGGAGTGTTTCACGTGAAACATCGCGATTTTGATGTGGTTGTGGTGGGTGGAGGCCACGCCGGCGTGGAATCTGCGCATGCCGCCGCACGGCTTGGGGTGTCGGTCGCGCTTGTCACGTTGAAGCGCTCCGGCATCGGTGTCATGTCGTGCAACCCGGCGATTGGCGGGTTGGGAAAGGGCCACCTGGTTCGTGAAATTGACGCAATGGGCGGAGTCATGGGCCTTGCGGCAGACCT
>JALSJL010000291.1 GCA_026989405.1 Marinosulfonomonas sp.
CGACTGGGTGCTGAACGGCACCAAGCATTTCATCTCGGGCGCCGACCACGCCGATTTCGTGATCGTTTTCGTCGCCACCGGCGAAGAAGACACGCCCCGCGGCCCGAAGAAGAAGATCACCACCTTCCTCATGGACCGCGGCACGCCGGGCTTCACCATCCGCGACGGCTACAGATCGGTCAGCCACCGCGGCTACAAGAACATGATCCTCGAATTCGACGACTGCCGCCTGCCCGACGCGCAGGTGCTGGGCGAGGTCGACGGCGGCTTCGCACTGATGAACGACTGGCTCTATGCCACCCGCATCACGGTGGCCACCATGGCGGTCGGGCGCGCCCGGCGCTGCTTCGACCTGGCGCTGAACCACGCCGCGACGCGCGAACAGTTCGGCCAGCCCATCGGCCGCTTTCAGGGCGTGGGCTTCCAGATCGCCGACATGATCACCGAAATCGACGCCGCCGACTGGCTGACGCTGGCCGCCGCCGACCGGCTCGACCGCGGCCTGCCGGCCAACCGCGAAATCGCCAGCGCCAAGCTCTATGCCTCCGAAATGCTGGCGCGGGTCACCGACACCACCCTGCAGATCTTCGGCGGCATGGGGCTGATGGACGACTTCCCGGTTGAGCGTTTCTGGCGCGACGCGCGGGTCGAACGCATCTGGGACGGCACCAGCGAGATCCAGCGCCACATCATCAGCCGCGACCTGCTGCGGCCACTGGGCGCATGAAAACTTTCATGCCTCCGGCGGGGATATTTGCAAAAAGAAGAAGCAAACCCTTCGCCCCGCATCAAGGGACGAAGGGCCTTCTCCTTTTACGGCCATCGGCGTCCCCGCCTGTACCGCCCCCCAATTTGCGCTCAATTTTGTTAAAATTCTCTTTCTTCTTTTCCAAAATATCCCCGCCGGAGGCTCCCGCACTTTTCGCGCGCACAGGTGCTGCAAGATGAACACCCGCCTCGACCGTCTTCTGCGCCCTGAAAGCATCGCCGTGATTGGCGGCGGCAGCTGGTGCGAAAACGTGATCCGTCAGGCCCGCGCCTTTGGCTATACGGGCCCGATCTTCCCGGTCCACCCTACCCGCAGCAACATCGCCGATCTGCCCGCCCATGCCTGCATCGCCGACCTCCCCAGTGCCCCCGATGCCGCCTTCATCGGCATCAACCGGGAAGCCACCATAGACGCCACCGCCCAGCTCGCCGCCATCGGCGCCGGCGGCGCCATCTGCTTTGCCAGCGGCTTTCTGGAGGCCCGCGGCGAGGACACCGCCGCCGCCGCCCTGCAGACCCGGCTCCTGCAGGCCGCCGGCGACATGGCCCTGATCGGCCCCAACTGCTACGGTTTCATCAACTACCTCGACGGCGCACTCCTGTGGCCCGACCAGCACGGCGGCACCCGCACCGAGAGCGGCGTCGCCATCGTCACCCAGTCCTCCAACATCGCCATCAACCTCACCATGCAGCGCCGCGCCCTGCCGCTGGGCATCGTCGTCACCGCCGGCAACCAGGCCCAGACCGGGCTGGCCGAGATCGGCGCAGCCCTGCTCACCGACCCGCGCGTCACTGCCCTTGGCCTGCATGTGGAAGGCATCGGCGACATCGGCGCGCTGGAAGCGCTTGCCCGGACGGCACGCGACCTGAACAAGCCGGTGGTTGCCCTCAAGGTCGGCGCGTCCTCCCAGGCCCGCGCCGCCACGCTTTCGCATACCGCCTCGCTCGCCGGCTCCGACGCCGGCGCGCGGGCACTGTTTGCCCGCCTCGGCATCGCCCTGGCCGAGACCCTGCCCGATTTCACCGAGGCCCTGAAACTGCTGCATGTCACCGGCCCGCTGCCCGATACCCGCCTGGCCGCCATGTCCTGCTCGGGCGGCGAAGCCAGCCTGATCGCCGATCTCGCCACCCGCTCCGGCCTGTCCTTTCCCGCGCTGTCGCCCACCCAGGACCAGGCGCTGAGCGACGCGCTCGGCCCGCGGGTCAAACGCGCCAACCCGTTGGATTACCACACCTATATCTGGAACGACGCGCCCGCCATGGCCGAGGTTTTCGCCGCCATGATGGCGGGCCGCCACGCGCTCACCATCCTGATCGCCGACTTTCCCCGCGCCGACCGCTGCGATACCGCCGACTGGACCTGCATCATCGAGGCAGCCACCCTGGCGCGCGCCCGAACCGGCCGCCCGCTGGCCATCGCCGCCACCCTGCCGGAAAACATGCCCGAGGACATCGCAAACCACCTGATCGCCGCCGGCATCGCCCCGCTCTGCGGCCTGTCCGAGGCGCTCTCGGCCGCGCGCATCGCCGCGCAATGCACAGCCCCCGACGCCGCCCCGATCCTGCCGCCCCGCACGCCCGGCACCGCGCGCAGCCTGACCGAGGCCGAGGCCAAAGGCGCGCTGGCGGCCCACGGCCTGCACCGCCCGCGCGGCCACCGGGCCACAACCGCCGCCGAGCTGCCCGCGCTGGCCGAAACCCTCACCTTCCCGCTTGTGCTCAAGGGCGAAGGCCACGCCCACAAGACCGAGGCCGGCACCGTCGCGCTTGGCCTGACCACCCCCGACGCCGTCCTCCAGGCCGCCCGCGCCATGCCTGCCACCGCCTTTCTGCTCGAGGAAATGATCCCCGGCGCGGTTGCCGAACTGCTGATCGGGGTGACGCTGGACGCGGCCCACGGCTATGTCCTCACCCTTGGCGCCGGCGGCACGCTGACCGAACTGATCGACGATACCGCCTCGCTCCTGGTCCCGGCCAGCCGCGATGACATCGCCGCCGCGCTCGCCCGGCTGAAGGTCCATCGCCTGCTGACCGGCTACCGGGGCCGCCCGCCCGCCGACATCGACGCCATCATCGACGCCGCCCTTGCCATCCAGGCCTATGTCGTCGCAAATCACGGGCAGGTGGCCGAGGTCGAGGTGAACCCCCTGCTCGCGCTCGCCAGGGGCGCCATCGCCGCCGACGCATTGATCCGAACCGGAGACCCGACATGACCGACACCCCGATCAGAACCCGCACCCGTGGCCGCGTGCTCGAAATCACGCTGGACCGGCCCAAGGCCAATGCCATCGACCTTGCCACCAGCCGGATCATGGGCCAGGTATTCGCCGATTTCCGCGACGACCCTACCTTGCGCGTCGCCATCCTGACCGGGGCGGGCGAAAAATTCTTTTCCGCCGGCTGGGATCTCAAGGCCGCGGCCGCCGGCGACGCGGTGGATGGCGACTATGGCATCGGCGGCTTTGGCGGGCTGCAGGAACTGCCCGACATGAACAAGGTGGTGATCGCCGCCGTGAACGGCATCGCCTGCGGCGGCGGGCTGGAACTGGCGCTGTCGTGCGACCTGATCCTCGCGGCCGAACACGCGACGTTCGCCCTGCCCGAAATCCGCTCGGGCACTATTGCCGATGCCGCCTCGATCAAGCTGCCCAAGCGCATCCCCTACCACGTCGCCATGGAACTCTTGCTCACCGGGCGCTGGTTCGACGCCGCCGAGGCCCAGCGCTGGGGGCTGGTCAACCGTATCCACCCCGCCGCCGACCTGCTGGAAAAGGCACATGAACTGGCGGCAGAGCTTGCCGACGGCCCGCCGCTGGTGCAGGCGGCCATCAAGGAAGTGGTGCGCGAGGCCGAGAACATGAAATTCCAGGACGCGCTGTCAAGGATCACAGGCTCCGAATTCCCGACGGTCAAGGCGCTCTACGCCTCCGAAGACCAGCTTGAAGGCGCCCGCGCCTTCGCCGAGAAACGAGACCCGGTCTGGCGCGGAAAGTGAACCTAGACGCAATTCGAAGGATGGGTCACGGTTCTGCCATGATTTCCTAGGGTTTCCTTAAGACCGCAACCGGAAAGTCATCTTGCGTCGTGGGGACGTGTTATCGGGGTGCGGGTGATGGGAAACCTGACTTTTCTGGGCACGGTCGAAGGACCGTTCCAGCCATATGGTGCCGACATCCTTGGTCTGGATTATTCCAGCGGGGCTGGCGGCCCGGCGCTGCGCGCCTTTGCCGGCTACGGGATTGATGCCCGGCTGGTCGATTTCGATGTCAGCGACACGATCAGCAGCACCGGCCAGAGTTTTCTCGGGGCCAGTCCCGCCGATTTCGTCAGCCTGCAGTATGGCGCAGTCGATCTGGACCTGTCGGTTGTGCTGCTTGACGACGTTCTTGACGTTTCCGCCGGAGCGCCCGCGGCGGCAAGCTGGCTGAGCGCCCTGAACAGCGGTCAGGCCGGTGACACCGTGGCGGCGGTTGGCATCGAAATCGGCGGCGCGCGCCATGTGGTGACAAGTTGGCCCAACGGCCCCGGGCTTGTGTCCTTCCGGCAGGCTGCCGACGGTTCAATGGTCGCGATATCGCCGGCGCCCGATGCCGCTGTCGGGGCTGTTTCAGACCTGGCCGCACTGACAGCCTATGGCCAGACCTGGGTTCTGGCGTCATCCTCCGACGGCGACAGCGTGTCCAGCTACCTGATTGACGGTGCCGGCGCTCTTTCATCGGTGGCCAGTTTCGGGGCTGCTGACGGGCTTGGGGTCAACACCCCGACCCGGATAGAAACCGTGATGCTGGAAGGCCAGCCGCATGTGATCGTCGCCAGCGCCGGCACGTCTTCACTGTCGGTCTTGCGACTGGAAGCCAACGGCAGCTTCACCGCCATTGACCATGTTCTCGACGACCTGAACACGCGGTTTGCCGACACAACGGTGCTGGAAACGGTCACGATCGGCGACACGACGTTTCTGCTTGCGGCAGGCTCGGATGACGGGTTCACCCTGTTTCGCCTGCGCCCCGACGGCAAGCTGTTCCAGATCGCCACGGTCGCCGACACCGCCGGGGCAACGCTTGACAATGTCTCGGCCGCGGCTCTCGGGGCAGACGGCGCCGACTTGCGGCTGTTTCTTGCGTCGTCGACGGAAACCGGGATCAGCCAGTTTTCGCTCGACATTTCAACGCTTGGGGCCACGCTGACGGGCACATCTGCCGACGATGCCCTGACCGGCAGTGCACTTGATGACCTGCTGCTGGGCTACGGGGGCGACGACACATTGAACGGCGGGGACGGCGATGACATCATCGTGGACGGGGCCGGCGCTGACGTGCTGACCGGTGGCGCAGGGGCGGACCTGTTCACCCTTGAGCCGGACGGCGCCGACGATACGATCACCGATTTTCAACGCGGTCTGGATGCGCTTGACCTGTCGCACTACCCGCTGCTTCACGACCCGAACGCACTGGGTTTCGTGGCGACGTCTTTCGGTGCCCGCCTCAGCTTCCAGGGCGAAATTCTCCAGATCATTTCAAGCGACGGAAATCCTCTTTCGCTCAGCGACATCACCGCCGTGAACCCGTTCAACCTCGACCGGCCACCGCTGGTGCTGAATGGCGGCACAACCCAGGACGGGCAGACACAGATCGGCGCGGGGGCCGACGACAACCTGGTCGGGACCATGCTCGATGACATGCTGACCGGCAATGGCGGAGACGATATTCTGATTGGCGGCCAGGGTGCCGACACGCTCATGGGGGGGGCCGGTTTTGACACGGCCAGCTATGCCACGGCCACTCAGGCCATCGTGATCGACCGGCAGGATGACAGCCTGAACACGGGGGACGCGGCGGGCGATGTGTTCGTGTCGATCGAAGCCATCGCCGGGACCGGGTTCGCCGATACGATCTCCGGCTTGAACGAGGCCGAAACGATTTCCGGCGGCAACGGGTCGGACCTGCTGGACGGGCGCGGCGGTGACGATGTTCTGCAAGGCGGATTTGGCTATGACATCCTGATCGGTGGCGCAGGGGCCGATTGGCTGGATGGCGGAAGCGATACCGATCAGGCCAGCTATGCCACATCCCTGTCCGGTCTTCGGGTCGATCTGGCGCACATGCATCGCAACACCGGCGACGCGGCCGGTGACAGTTTCTCGTCGATCGAAGACCTGGGCGGGTCGGACCTTGACGATGCGCTCTACGGCGATTCCGGTGGCAATACGCTGCTTGGCCGGGGCGGCGATGACTGGCTGATCGGCCGCGACGGCGACGACAGCTTGTCAGGTGGCGCGGGCGATGACGTGCTTGTGGGCGGGGCCGGGGCCGATGTGCTCGATGGTGGGGCCGGCCAGGACCGGGCGCAGTATTTCATGTCCAAACAGGGCCTGACCGTCGACCTTGCCAATCCCGCCGCCAATACCGGCGAAGCAGCGGGAGACACCTTTGTGTCAATCGAAGACCTCGCCGGGTCGCGTTTTGACGATCAGTTGTCTGGCAATTCCGCGGCCAACCGTCTGCTGGGCAATGCCGGCGATGACATCCTGAATGGCGCGTCAGGCGACGATGTCCTGAATGGCGGCAGTGGCGATGACCGGCTGGTCGGCGGCGCCGGCAACGACCGGCTGATTGGCGGGGCGGGACGGGACGTGTTTGAATTCGCCAGCGGCTTCGGCCAGGATCGGATCACCGATTTCGACCTTCAGCGCGACCTGATCGACATCGACATCGCCTTGCTTGGCGCAACACAGGCCACTGGTGCCGCCCTGCTGGCAGACTATGGCGCTGTGGTCGGCCAGGACGCGGTAGTCGATTTCGGTGCCGGCAATCTTTTTGTCATCGAGAATGTGACCGACCTTTCCGCGCTCAATGACGTGTTTCTGTTTTTCTGACACACAGGGAACGAGGCCCCCCGCGCCTAGTCGTGGCCGACCCCGTTTGCCAGTGTTGCCAGATAGCGGCCATAGCCATTTTTCTTGAAAACCGAGGCCCGCTCGCGCATTTGTTCGTTGTCGATCCAGCCCATCGAGAACGCCACCTCATCCGGAGAGCCGACCTGCAGCCCCTGCCGCTTTTCCAGCGTCCGGACGAAATTGCTGGCATCAAGCAGGCTGTCGTGGGTGCCGGTGTCAAGCCAGGCAAACCCGCGCCCCATGCGTTCGACTGTCAGCGAACCCTCTTCCAGATAGGTTTCCAGAAGCGTGGTGATCTCAAGCTCGCCCCGGTCCGAGGGCTTGACCTTCCGCGCCCGCGCAGGGGCCGTGCCATCCAGAAAATACAGCCCCGTGACCGCATAGTTCGAGGCCGGGTTTTCGGGTTTCTCGATGATCGAGACCGCGGCGCCATCCTTGTCGAAACCAACCACGCCATAGCGTTCCGGGTCGGCCACGCGATAGCCGAACACCGTCCCGCCGCTGGTTTTTTCATCGGCGTTCTTCAGCAGTTCCGGCAAGCCGTGCCCGAAAAATATGTTGTCTCCCAAAACCAGCGCCGATGGCGCGCCATCCAGAAATTTCTCTGCCAGAATAAAGGCTTGCGCCAGGCCTTCCGGCTTGGGCTGCACGATGTATTCCAGCTGCAGCCCCCATTGCGACCCGTCGCCCAGCAGGCGCATGAACTGTTCCTGGTCCCCTGGCGTCGTGATCACGGCAATCTCGCGAATGCCGGCAAACATCAGGGTGGTCAGCGGAAAATAGACCATCGGTTTGTCATAAATTGCCAGAAGCTGTTTGGAAACGCCCATGGTGACCGGATACAGCCTTGTGCCCGATCCGCCGGCCAGAATGATGCCCTTGCGTTGTTTCACTGGTGTTCTCCGTATTCCTGTAGGGTTACTTGGTGTTCGCCACGCCCAGCCGCTGCCCAACGCCATCGCGGTCCTGCAGCGCGCGCCACCATGCCTCGTTGTCCAGATACCATTGCACTGTTTTCTCCAACCCCTCGTCCAGCGTCAGCGATGGACGCCAGCCAAGCTCGGTGCGGATGCGCGTCGGATCGATTGCATAGCGCATGTCGTGGCCCGGCCGGTCGGTCACAAAGGTGATCAGCTCGGCATGCGGCGCGCCAAGCGGGTGCTTTTCATCCAGAATGGCGCAGATCTTGTGCACGAGCTCCAGATTGGTCGCCTCGTTTTCTCCGCCGATATTGTAGGTCCGACCCACGGCCCCGTTTTGCAGAACCGTCAACAACGCATCGGCGTGATCTTCGACGAACAACCAGTCGCGCACGTTGTCGCCCTTGCCGTAAATCGGGATGGGGCGACCGGCCAGCGCGTTCAGGATGACAACCGGAATCAGCTTTTCCGGAAAATGGAAAGGCCCGTAGTTGTTGGAACAATTCGTGATCACAACCGGCAAGCCATAGGTCTCGTTCCAGGCCCGAACCAGATGGTCGCTGGCCGCCTTGGACGCAGAATACGGGCTGTTGGGGGCATAGGGCGTGTCTTCGGTGAACATCCCCTCGGCACCAAGCGAGCCATAGACCTCATCGGTCGAAATATGGTGAAACCGGAAATCTTCGGGGCGGCCACGCTGTTCCCAGTAATTGCGCGCCGCCTCAAGCAGCCGATAGGTTCCGGTCACATTGGTGTCGATGAACGCCCCCGGACCGTCAATAGATCGGTCCACATGGCTTTCAGCGGCCAGATGCATCACCGCATCCGGGCGGTGTTGCGCAAAAATCCTGTCCAGCGCCTGTGCATCGCGAATGTCGGCATGTTCGAACGCATAGCCCGGATGCTGCGCGACCTCATCAAGGTTTGCCAGGCAGGCGGCATAGGTCAGCGCATCAAGATTGACGACCTCATGGCCAAGCCCGATGGCCTGGCGCACAACCGCCGAACCGATGAAACCCGCACCGCCGGTCACAAGAATTTTCATGCCACCACCCTCGTCATTGGCCTGCTTCTGACAGGTCGTTCAATACATCCGCCAGATCCTTGCGCCAGTCCGGCTGCTCGATGCCGAACACGCGGGCGGTCGATGTGCAGTCGAGCCGCGAATTCAAGGGGCGTTGCGCCGGTGTCGGATAGGCCTCCGAGGCGATATCGCCGACATCCACAGGCAAGCGCGCCTGTGCAAAAATCTCGCGCGCGAAATCGGCCCAACTGACGGCCGGCGCACCGCTGAAATGGTAGATGCCGCTCTTGTTCCCATCGTCACGCAGCGCCTGACCGATCTTCAACGCGGCCTCGGCAATCGAGGCGGCGCTGGTCGGCCCGCCCACCTGGTCGGCCACGATCGACAGGGCTTCGCGGTCGCGCCCAAGGCGCAGCATCGTTTTCACGAAGTTCTGGCCATGGGCCGAAAACACCCAGGATGTGCGCAGGACCGCATGCGCGCCGCCGGCCGCGACGACGGCCCTGTCGCCGGCCAGTTTCGTGCGCCCGTAGGCCCCGAGCGGCCCGGTTGCATCATCCGGCACCCAGGCGCGCGCGCCCGAGCCGTCATAGACATAATCCGTCGAAATCTGGACAACCGGCACGCCCATCCCGGCCGCCGCCTGCGCGATTTCCGCGGGCGCTTCGGCATTCAGCCGCGCGGCAGCCGCTTCGTCTTGTTCGGCCTGGTCGACCGCCGTATAGGCGGCGGCGTTGATGATCAGTTCGGGCCTCACACGCCGGATCGCGGCGGCGGCCTGTCCGGGCTGCGCCAGATCAACCTCGTCGCGCCCGAGCGCGGTCACCCCGTCACGGCGACGCAGTTCCGAAGCGACCTGCCCTGAATGCCCGAACACCAGGATCATGCGCGTGGTCCCGTCCATTCAAAGGGGTTGTCAAGCTCGGCCAGGGTTGGCGCGGCCGCGTCCTTGGCCGAAATCACGACATCGCCCGGGTCGACCCCCCAATCGATACCGATGTCCGGATCATCAAACCGCACCGCTCCGTCACAATCGGGCGCATAATAGTCCGAACATTTGTAGACGATCTCGGTGTCCGGCTCACGGGTGACAAACCCGTGCAGAAAACCCGCCGGCACCAGCAGTTGGCGCCCGTTGTCAAAGCTCAGCTCCGTCCCGAACCACTGACCGTAGGTCGGCGAGCCGCGCCGAATATCGACCGCCACATCGTAAAGACGCCCGCGCCCGCAGCGCACAAGCTTGGCCTGCGCGTGCGGCGGGCTTTGAAAATGCAGCCCGCGCACAGTCCCGACCCGGGCCGACAACGAATGATTGTCCTGCACGAACTCGATATCGATCCCGTGTTCGGCAAGCCGCGCCCGGTTGTAGCTTTCCGAGAAAAACCCCCGTTCGTCACCGTGACGTGCCGGTGTGATGACGACCAGCCCGGCCATTCCCGTCTCTTCAACTTTCACAAATCAACCCTCGTCATGTCTTGCGTGGTTCCCTACCAAGCGTATTGGCGACTGTCACCCGGTCAGCGCCAAACCATTGGCAAACGCGTCTTTTCGGTGATAGTTGATGATCAATCAACCGGGCTGGACCGAATTGTGGCGCGCAAGGCAAAAAACATCCTGTTCATCATGTTCGACCAGCTCCGGTTCGACTATCTGTCCTGCGCCGGGCACCCGTTTCTTGACACCCCCAACATTGACGCTCTTGCCGCGCGGGGCGTGCGGTTTACACGCGCCTATGTGCAGTCTCCGGTCTGCGGCGCCTCCCGCATGAGCACATATACCGGCCGCTACACATCTTCGCACGGGGCCCAGTATAACGGCTATCCGCTGCGCGTCGGCGAAATGACGCTTGGCGATCACCTGCGCCCGCTTGGCATGGGCTGCTGGCTGGTCGGAAAGACCCACATGCGCGCCGACAAGGCCGGGATGGAACGGCTGGGCCTCAGCCCCGACAGCGTGATCGGCGCACGGCAGGCAGAATGCGGTTTCGACATCTGGGTGCGCGACGACGGACTCTGGAGCGAGGGGCCGGGCGGGCGCTATGACCCGGCCGACAGCCCCTACGAGGCCTACCTGAAGTCGCGCGGATACGAGGGCAGCGCCCCGTGGGCCGATTTTGCCAATGCCGCGCTGGAAGACGGCAAGACGGCCTCGGGCTGGTTTCTGCAAAACGCTGGCAAGCCTGCCAATATCCGCGAACAGGACAGCGAAACGCCGTGGCTGACCGGCGAAGCGATGCGCTTCATCGAGCACGCGCACGGGCCGTGGTGCCTGCACCTTTCCTATATCAAGCCACACTGGCCCTATATCGTTCCGGCACCCTATCACGCCATGTATGGCCCAAACCAGGTTCTCGCCGCCAACCGCAGTGAGGCCGAACGCATTGACCCGCACCCGGTCTATGCCGAGTTCATGCAGACCCCGGTTGCGCGGGCATTTTCGGACGATGACGTTCGTGCCCGGGTCATCCCGACCTACATGGGGCTGATCAAACAGGCAGACGACCAGATGGGCCGGCTTTTCGCATTTCTTGAAAAGACCGGGCGCATGGATGACACGATGATCGTGATCACATCCGACCACGGCGACTATCTGGGCGATCACTGGCTTGGCGAAAAGGACCTGTTTCACGAACCTTCGGTCAAGGTTCCGCTGATCGTCTACGACCCTTCCGAAGCCGCCGACGGCACCCGCGGCACAACCTGCGATGAATTGGTCGAGGCAATTGACCTGGCGCCGACCTTTATCGAGACCGCCGGCGGCGAGGTGCCGGGCCACATCGTCGAAGGGCATTCGCTGCTGCCGTTCCTTCAGGGCCGCACGCCGGAGACCTGGCGCGAGTTTGCGATCAGCGAATATGATTTCTCGACCAGTCCGATCTGCGCAAAACTCGGGCTTGAGCCACGCGATGCGCGCTTGTTCATGGTCGCGGACAAGGACTGGAAATTCATGCATGCCGAGGGCGGCCTGCCCCCGATGCTGTTCGACCTGCGCACCGACCCCGATGAACTCCGGGATCTGGGAACGAGCCCAGAGCACGCAAAGATCATCGCGCTCATGCGGCAGCGGCTTGCCGACTGGAGCCGGCGGATGTCACAGCGCGTCACGATGCCTGATGAAGCGATCTTGCAGGGTCGCGGCGACGCCGCCTCGAAGGGCATTCTGCTGGGCGCGCAACGCCCCGCAGACACCACCCCCGAGGTCGCGGCCTTTTACGAGGGAAAGCCGCGGAAAAACTGGCGCGACACGGGGTAGATTTCGCACCGCACGGCCCACCTGGATATAACCGCCTACGGTATCTGGCCCTATTGCCAGACTGCCGGATATGCTGTCAGAATACATGGGATCCCGGCGCGCCGGGGAACCAGAGTCTTTTTCTCGACCCCAGGGAGCTGCACGATGAACACCCACCTGTCCGCCAATGACATTTCCAAGGTCATCGAAGCCGATCGCGCCCATGTCTGGCATCACCTGATTCAGCACAAACCCTTTGAAACCATTGACCCTCGCATCATGGTCGAAGGCCGCGGCATGCGGGTCTGGGACGCGACCGGCAAAGAATATCTCGACGGGGTCTCCGGCGGGGTCTGGACGGTAAACGTGGGCTACGCGCGCGAATCCATTGCCGACGCGGTGCGCGACCAACTGGTGAAACTGAACTACTTTGCCGGCTCTGCCGGGTCGATCCCCGGCAGCCAATTCGCCGAAAAACTGATCGAGAAGATGCCCGGCCTCAGCCGCGTCTACTATACGAACTCGGGATCGGAAGCGAACGAGAAGGTGTTCAAGATGGTCCGCCAGATCGCCCACAAGCGTTACGGCGGCCGGAAAAACAAGATCCTCTTTCGCGAGCGCGACTACCACGGCACCACCATCACCGCGCTGTCGGCCGGCGGCCAGCCGGAACGGGGCGCCCAATACGGCCCCTACACGCCGGGCTTCGTCGAGGTGCCGCACTGCCTCGAATATCGCGCCCAGTGGGACGTGGAAAACTACGGCGAGCGGGCGGCAGACGCCATCGAAGAGGTCATCCTGCGCGAAGGCGCCGACACCATCGGCGCGCTGTGCCTTGAGCCGGTGACGGCCGGTGGCGGTGTGATCACCCCGCCTGCGGGCTATTGGGAGCGGGTGCAGGAGATTTGCCGCAAATACGACATCCTGCTGCATATCGACGAGGTCGTCTGCGGCGTCGGGCGCACCGGAAAATGGTTCGGCTATCAGCAATACGGTGTGAAACCCGATTTCGTGACCATGGCAAAGGGCGTGGCCTCGGGCTACGCCGCCATCGCCTGCGCGGTGATCACCGAAGAGGTGTTCGACATGTTCAAGGAAAACCCGGATGACCCGCTGGATTATTTCCGCGACATCTCCACTTTCGGCGGCTGCACCGCCGGGCCGGCGGCGGCGCTGGAAAACATGCGCATCATCGAAGACGAAGGCCTGCTGGACAACACCACGGCCATGGGCGAGCGGATGCTCGGCAACCTGCGGGGGCTGATGGAAAAACATGGCGTGATCGGCGATGTGCGCGGCAAGGGGCTGTTCCTGGGCGCCGAGCTGGTTTCGGACCGCAGCACGAAAGAACCGGTGGATGAAAAGCAGGCGCAGGCGGTGGTGGCCGAGTGCATGGCGCAAGGGGTGATCATCGGGGTCACCAACCGCTCGCTGCCCGGCTTCAACAACACGCTGTGCTTTTCGCCCGCGCTGATTTCCACCGCAGATGACATCGATGCCATCACCGAGACTGTCGACAAGGCCCTGACCAAGGTGTTCGGCTGAGCCGCTGGAAAATTGAGGCGCCTTTCGGCGCCACGCTTTCTGGCACTTCGTGCGATTTGCCTTCGGCGAGAGTATTTTCGGCAAGATGAAGTAGCGCTGGCTCCTTGAGTCCAACGGCGCCGGGTGATAAGTCCAACCGGTGGCCATATCCGTCGAAACATTCTTTCTCGACCCCGCCTATGAAGGCACGCTGCAGCAGCAGATTCAGCAGCAGGTGATCGAGGCGATCCTGGCCGGGCGCTACCGCCCCGGCGACCGGCTGCCGTCGTCGCGCGGGCTGGCCGAACACCTGGGAATAAGCCGGATCACGGTGACGCTGGCCTATACCGATCTTGTCGCGTCAGATTACCTGAGCGCACGCGGGCGGTCCGGCTACTATGTTTCGGATACCGCCCCGCGCGCGCCTGCATTTGATGTGCCGCGGCCCGGGCGCACGCAGGACGTGGACTGGTCACGCTCGATCGGGCAGCGGTTTTCCAACTACGAGGGGCTCGTGCGTCCGCCCGACTGGCGGTCTTACCGCTACCCTTTCATCTATGGTCAGGCCGATGCCTCGTTGTTCGACCATGCCAACTGGCGCCAATGCGCCTTGCAGGCCCTTGGGCAGCGCGATTTCGAAGCGATGACCTCGGATTACTACGACCGGGACGATCCGCAGCTGATCAAATTCATCACCCGCCACATCTTGCCGCGCCGGGGCATCCGGGCGCGGCCCTCGGAAGTGTTGCTGACGTTGGGTGCGCAGAACGCGCTGTGGATTTCGGCCCAGATCCTGCTGACCCAGCGCCGCACCGCCGCCATGGAAAGCCCGTGCTATGCCGGGTTGCGCGAGGCGCTGGCCCAGACCCGCTGCAAGACGCTGTCGATCCCGGTGGACGATGACGGCTTGCCGCCCGATGCCATCAGCCCGGATGTGGATGTCGTCTACACGACCCCGTCGCATCATGCCCCGACCAATGCCACGATGCCGCTGGCGCGCCGGCGCGACCTGCTGGACCGTGCGGCACGGGACGATTTCATGATTGTCGAAGACGATTACGAATTTGAAATCTCGTTTCTCAACCCGCCCTCGCCGGCGCTGAAATCGCTCGATGAAAGCGGCCGGGTGGTCTACATCGGCTCGTTTTCCAAGTCGCTGTTTCCGGGCTTGCGGCTGGGCTACCTGGTGGGGGCCGAGCCGTTCATCCGCGAAGCCCGCGCCCTGCGCGCCCTGGTTCTGCGCCACCCGCCGGGCCACATTCAGCGCACGGTCTCCTATTTCCTGTCGCTCGGCCACTACGACGCGCAGGTCAACCGGACCCGGCAGGCCTATCGGCGCCGGCGCGCGGTCATGGAAGAGGCGATCAGCGACCATGGCCTGCGAATCGCCGGGCGCGGCGCGTTTGGCGGTTCGAGTTTCTGGATGCAGGCGCCGGACGGGATCAACACGCAAAAGCTGTCGGAGATGCTCAAGCAGCACCAGGTGGTGATCGAGCCGGGTCGGGCGTTTTTCCCCGAATATGAAGACAATTTTCAGTATTACCGCCTTGCCTACAGCTCGATCCGGGCCGAACGCATCCCCGAAGGCATCCGCCGCATTGCCGAGGCGATCCAGCAGGAACAGGAGCGCCAGAGCGCCGGACGCCGCCGCTGACGGGCCTTGGACCTATCGCGTTGGGGAAACTGGCCCTACTGTGCGGATATCGACCTGCGATAGCGTCCGCCCGAAGCCCGGCCCGCCCAAGCTGCGCGCCCCGAAACAGGAAGACATACCAATGAAAATGACCACCGAGGAAGCCTTCGTCAAAGTGCTGCAGATGCACGGGATCGACACTGCATTCGGCATCATCGGCTCGGCCTTCATGCCGATCTCCGACCTGTTTCCCAGGGCCGG
>JALSJL010000292.1 GCA_026989405.1 Marinosulfonomonas sp.
GAGGTGGTTGCCGCCAATCATTACCCTCTTCCACCCATGCATCGAACTGCGCGCGCCATCCCTCGATATCTGTTCGTGGCAGCGGGTCCTTGGATCTCGGCTCAGGGAGTGAGCCATACCTTCTATATACCAGCGGGGGAACTTGCTGGATCGTACCGCGCCAAAATTTTCGACCTGCCAGTGATGGATGAGTTCGTGTCTTAGGACGTAATCCTGCCAACCTTTGTCGTTGATTAGCAAGGTGTCCAATCCCCAGAAATAGAGCGCGGCGACTTTGGGATTTTCGAAGCGGGCAAAGCATTCTTCCGAGCCGCAGAATAGGACACGCGGTGGCTGACGAAGAGGCCCAACATTTTCTTCGACAAAACGCAATGCATTGTCGCCAAGCGCGATGGCTTCGGTAATGGTGGCGGGATCTTCCACACAAATATCATCGGACATGCAGGTTAGCCCAAATGTTTCGGGCGTAAGTACGCGCAGGGGTTTGTAGAGGGCGCAGGCAGCAAGGAATAGCCCCAAGGCAGCCAGTACGGAGACCATCAAAACTTTTTTCCGGCGCGTCATTTGTTCGTGTCTTTCATGCAGTTTCCCGGTGCCTTTTGATAATTTCGGTGACGGTGTTTTTGGAAATGCCGAGATCGCGGGCGATCCACCGGTATGATCGGCCTTCGGCAACGGCCTTGATGACCTTGGGTGCGAGTTTGTCCGATTTTGGGCGTTGTCCGGGTTTCCGGCCCAGTTTCTTGCCACGTGCTCGCGCCGCAGCGAGGCCAGATTTGACGCGTTCGCTGAGCAAGTCACGTTCAAACTGGGCGATGCCGGCCAACATGGTGGCCATCATACGTCCGTGTGGCGTGCTCAACTTAAAGGTCATGCCGCTCATAGCCGCGATAGATACTTTCCAGCCGGCAAATTGTTCGTAAGCGGTGCGGACGACCCGTCCATTTCTGACCTTTCACGACCTCCCGCGTGCTGATCTGTTTCCCGAGATCGGTAATTTGGAAGGAAGCAACAAATGGAGCAACATTTGTTAGGGGAGCCACTGGGCAATACAACCAGGTTGGAAGTTCTGGAGGGCCCGACGGGGCGCAGGACCTGGCCGGTTGACGTGAAGGGTCGGATTGTTGCGGAATCGTTTGAACCCGGTGCCCGGGTGGCCGATGTTGCTCGCAGGCACGGGATGGCGGCGCAGCATTTATCGACCTGGCGTCGGCTTGCGCGGGATGGCAAGATTGTTGTGCCAGTGGATGAGCCGATGTTCGCGCGACTTGAGATTGAACCACAGGATGAAGCGGTTCCGGAACCATCGACTGATGGGTTTGTCGAGATTGACACGGATGGTATGACCGTCCGGCTGTCGGGCACCACCCCTGCGGGTCGTATTGCGGATGTGGTCTCGGCGTTGAGCGCCCGACGGTGATCATTCCGTCGCAGGCGGTGAAGATCGTGGTAGCGACAAAGCCCCCCTCTCGCGCATGCAAGCATGCGCTGCCGGGCAATGGTACATTTCCGCAAGGGTCATGACGGATTGGCGGCGGTGGTTCAGAACGAGCTGGGGCTGGACCCGCACTCCGGAATCATCGTGGTGTTTCGGGCCAAACGTAGCGACCGGATCAAGGTTTTGTTGTGGGACGGGTCCTGGTTGGCCCCTTTCGGTGATTGCTTCGCATTCACCTGTCGGGCAGTGAATGGCCTATAAGCGGCTGGGGCAGGGCAAGTTCGCCTGGCGCGTCGGGTGCGCCGGCCGGGTGCGGCAGAGTGACTCCGAGAGCATTTCCAGCCATGTATTCCGGTCGGTTATCCCGTATGAATCAGGCATGGCAAAAGCTTCTGAACCCATTGATCTGACACGGCTTCCACAGGATGTACGGGCGGCTTTCGAGGCCGAACGCGCTGCCCGTCTGGAGGCGGAAAGATTGGCTGGCGACTACAAGGACGTCGTTACGCGGCTTGAGCATCTGATCAAGGATCTGAACCAGGCATTGTATGGCAAGAAGTCGGAGAAGCTGTCTGAAGATGAACGACAGCTTTGCTTTGAAGACCTTGAAGTGGCTGTTGCCGAGGCCGAGGAACACCAGGCCCGCCTGAAGGACGATGCCCCGTGCAAAAAGGCCACAAAGCCCAAACGCAATCTCGGCAACCTGCCAAAAGACCTGCCGCGCATCGAGACCACTATCGAGCCCGACAGCATCCTTTGCCCTTGTGGCTGTGGCGAGATGGTTCGAATTGGGGAAGACCGCACAGAACGCCTGGATATTGTTCCCGCCCAACTGCGGGTGATT
>JALSJL010000293.1 GCA_026989405.1 Marinosulfonomonas sp.
CTGCTCGTTGTTGGAGCGCATGTAGCCCACGGCGTAGATGTGCGTGAGAATCCACAGGCCCGAGGCGATGATGGCGAACATCAGCCCGAGCGGCTCGACGTTGAAGGCGATGTCGAGGCCGGGAAAGACCTCGAACAGCGAAAGCTCGGCCGTGGTGGCGCTGCCCACCGCGTCGAGGATCGACAGCACGGCGGCAAACGTGGCAAAGGCGGCGGCCAGGGTAATGCCGTCGCGCAGGTCGGCATGGTTGCGCAGGACCAAGTTCATCACCGAGGCGGCGACCGGGATCAGGATTGCAAGCAGGATGGCGGTGTTCACGTCCACGGGCGCCTCCGGTGGGTGGGGGGGGCAAGATGCGCGAGGGTGGTGCCCGCCCCGTGGGGGCTGTTCGGGCGCTGCCCGGGACGCGGTGCGCCCCGGGCGATGTCAAGAGAGGGGCATGCGATCATCATCCGCCCCCCGCATGCACCGGGCTGAAGCCCGACATCAGGCTATCGGCAGCGCTTTGCGCCGCGCCCAACGTCAGCTCGGTGGCAAAGCCGAAATACACCGTGGCCGCGGCCGCGATCCACAGCGGCACGAGCATCGACACCGGCGCCTCATCGCGCGTTCCCGCGCTCTTCGGCTCTTTCATGTAGAGCACTTCGACAACGCGCCAGACATAGATGACGGCCAGCAGCGACGAAGCGACAACCGCCAGCGCAATCGGCCACCAGCCCTTTTCGATGGCCGCCTGCACCAGCAGCCATTTGCTGATGAACCCGGCCGTGCCCGGCACCCCGATCAGCGACAGCCCGGCAATCACGATGGCAAAGCCGGTGAACGGCATGGTCCGGCCCAGCCCTTCGAGGCTGCGGTAGAAGGAGCTGCCCGAGCGAAAGATCAATGCCCCGGCCCCCATGAACAGCGCGGCCTTGGTGATGCCGTGGTTGAACAGGTGAATGACCGCCGCGCTCAGCCCGGTTTCGGTCAGAAACCCGATACCCAGCAGGATGTAGCCGATCTGCGCGATCGAGGAATAGGCCAGCATCCGCTTCATGTCGCGCTGAAAGATCGCGATGATCGAACCGGCGAACATCGCCACCAGTGCCAGCGGCACCATGATGAGATCGAGCGCGCGCACCTCGAACAGGAACTCGGGCCGGAAAACGGTGAACATGAAACGCATGAGCACATAGATCGCGGCCTTGGTGGCGGTGCCACCCAGAAAGGCGCTGACCACCGAGGGTGCATAGGTGTAGGCATTGGGCAGCCACAGGTGAAGCGGGTAGACCGCCACCTTCAGCCCCATGCCCACGACAATGAAGGCAAACGCCGTCTGGATCGTTCGGTCGGCGCCGTTTTCGCGGATGATCGCGGCCATGTCGGCCATGTTCAGCGTGCCGGTCGCCGCATAGAGAAAGCCGATGCCGATGACAAAGAAGGTCGCGCCGATGGTGCCCATGATCAGGTAGTCATAGGCCGCCGTCAGCGCGCGTTTGTCACGCCTGGCACCCATCGAGACCAGCACATAGGTCGACAGCGACGAGACCTCGAGAAACACGAAGACGTTGAAGGCATCCCCCGTCGCCACCATGCCAAGCAACCCGGCCAGACACAGCAGCCACATGGCGTAAAACAGCGTCTGATGCTTGCGAGCAATCTCCGCGGCCACGCTGCGCGCCGCGAATGGCAACACCACGGTCGAGACCGAGGCGATCAGCAGCAGCACGATGGCATTGGCCGCATCGATCCGGTATTCGATCCCCAGCGGCGGCACCCAGCCGCCGATATGATACGAGATCATGCCACTGTCGAGCACCTGCAACAGGATGGCCAGCGCGATCCCGGCGCTGGCAAGACTCGCGGCAAAGGCAATGCCCCAGGCCAGTCGCCGCGCGCCGATCACCACGATCAACGGGGCCGCCATGAACGGCACCAGCACCTGAAGAAGCGGCAGGTGGTCGGCCAACGTCATCGCGGCCTGTTGCGTATCCTGCACACTCATCAGGCGCGCCCGCCCATCGCGTCGCCGTATTCGCGGTTTTCCTCGCGCGCGATGCGCGTTTCGATATCCAGAATATCGTCTTCCTCGATCGTGTCATAGCTTTCACGAATGCGCACAACCAGCGCCAGCCCCAGCGAGGTCGTGGCGATACCGACAACGATCGCCGTCAGGATCAGCACATGCGGCAGCGGGTTGGTATAGACCGTTTCCGGGTCGATCTTCATGTCGGTCGGGAAAATCGGTGCCGTGCCACCGGTGACCTTGCCGATCGAGATGTAGAACATGAACACAGCCGTCTGGAAGATGTTCAACCCGACGATCTTCTTCACCAGATTTCCCCGGGCGATCACGATATACAGCCCCGTCATCATCATCACGATGAACAGCCAATAGTTGAGATGGCCAAGTAGGTAAGCCCAATCCATCACCATTCCTCGTCACTGATGCGTGGCGGTCGTCCGGCGAAAGCGTAGTAGATCGCCACCATGACGCCGGTCACCGTAATGCCGACGCCGCCTTCCACCCAGAGGATGCCCAGTTCCTGCCCGTGCTCGGGGTGCGCCGGGTTCAGCGCGGTATAGTCAAGAAAGGCGTAGCCGGTGAACAGGCTGATCACCCCGGTTCCGGCATAGACCAGAACCCCCAGCGCCATCATCTTGTGCACGACCCAGGGCGGCAGAACCGCCTGAACCGCGGGCAGTCCGAAGACCAGACCGTAGAGCACGAAGGCCACCGCCAGGATCACCCCGGCCTGAAAGCCGCCACCGGGCGAGTAGTCGCCGTGGAACTGCACATAAAAGGCAAACAGCATGATCGCGCCGGCCAGCAGCTTGGTAATGACGCGCAAGATCAGGTGATGTCGCATCAGCCGGCTTCCTCTGCTTCGTCGTCGTCTTCCTCGTCTTCGCGCCGACGGCGCGTGCGCAACCCGCTGATCAGCATCAGCACGCCGACGCCCGCCGTGAACACCACCCCGGTTTCGCCGAGCGTGTCGTAGCCCCGGTAGCTGGCGAGGATCGCCGTCACGATATTGGGCACGCCAATTTCATGCGGGCTGCGTTCGATATATTCGGCGGCAACCCCGGTTTGTGCCGGGCTGTTGGCCGAGCCGAAATTCGGCATGTCGAGCGTGCCGTAAATGATCGCGGCACCGGTCACCAGCACCACGATCAGCGGGATGGTCGGGCGATGGCTCGGGATCTTTTCACGCCGCGATGTCAGTGCCAGCGTGCCCAGCATCAGAACCGTGGAAATTCCCGCCCCGACCGCGGCCTCGGTAAAGGCCACGTCGACGGCATCCAGCGTGACCAGCAGCAAGGCCGACAACAGTGAAAATGCCCCCGACAGCATCACGACCGCAAACAGATGGCGGATGCGTGCCGCGGCGATGGCTGTCACCACCAACATGGTGAACAGGGCAAAGTTGATCGCGGTTTCGATCATTCCTCGCCCCCGTCGAGCGCGTCGTCTTCATTTTCCGGGCGCAGCGGCTCTGGTTCTGCCCCGGTCAGCCCCTCGGCTTCGCTGGGGCGCCAACCAGTGACCAGCGCTGCGTTGGCAACGGCATGGGTCGCCGTGGGTCCGGTAATGAACAGGAATATCCCGATGATGATCAGCTTGACCGTGATCAAGGTGAACCCGGCCTGGATGCACATGCCCCAGATCAGCAGAATCACCCCGGCACTTTCGGTCACCGATGCGCCGTGCAGGCGCGCCCAGAAATCGGGGAGGCGCCAGAGACCGAGCGAGCCGATGATCACGAAGACCGAGCCTGATACGATCAGCGCCCAGCTCAGCACCTCGAGGAAGACGTCGACGGCATTCATTGCCCCAGCTCCCGGCTTGCCGAGACATCGCCAATGGCGCGGTAGCGAAAGAACTTCAGGATCGCGATTGTTCCGACAAAATTGATCAGGGCATAGAGCAACGCAATGTCCAGAAAATCAGGCCGCCCGGTCAGAAACCCGAGCACCCCGATGAACAGAACGGTCAATGTGCCGAAGGAATTCACCGCCAGCACCCGGTCATACAGCGTCGGCCCGGCGAACAGGCGGGCAAGCACGATGACCATCGAAACCAACAGCGAAACCGCGGCGACCAGAAACATCAAACCCCTCCGGCGGTTTCGACTTGCGCGACGCGGCGATCCATCTCGGCGAGTGCCTCATCATCGTTTTCATCATAGCCCAGCGCGTGCACCAAAAAGTTGTCGCGCTCTGTCTCGACGGTAATCGTGCCCGGCGTCAGCGTGATCGAATTGGCAAAAATGACCTGTCCAAGGTCGGTTTTCTGCGAAAACGGCACCCGGAACAAGTGTTGTCGCACGGGCATTCGTCGACTGAGAATGATTCGCATGACGGACCAGTTTGCCCGCGCGATCTCGGCCAGAAGCCACAACAGGTATCCGGCCAGTCTGAGGGGCGACAGGCGAATGTCCAGATGATCGCCATCCTGCGCGTCCATGCGGCTGGTTATCCAGCCCACAACCAGAACCGATGCCAGCCCAAAACCGATCAGCAGGGGCTTGAACAAGCCTGACATCAACAACCAAAGCGCAAACAGGCCGGCCAATGTCATGATTTTTCGCAAGATTTCCCCCTGTTCCCTCCCGAACTGCGCCGGGTTTTCCGTCTGGTTTCATCCCCCGTTAGGGATTGCCCCCTAGACTTGGGTGGTCGATACGCGTTTCGCAACCTCTGTTGCCCGATCTTTTCCACGAGAGCAAGCCGGCTTGCGTGGCAATCCCTGGCATTGCACTGGTATGATGGCGACAACTTTCGTCGCGCCGGATTGGAACACGGCAACCGGCCGAGGCTGATGGACACGCGCGGCACACCGCGCACAAAGGCAGGCGGCCCAGTGCTTTCGGCCGAAGAAAAGCGCTTTCTTGTGCGTAAAACCGCCGAGCGGCCGGCATGCCAAGGTGGACGACAACGATCAGCGCATCTATGCGTGGACATGAGGCAGGAAACCAAGCCATTCGCCATGATAGAATTTCATAACGTCAGCAAGTCCTTCTGGACAGGCAAGCAGCGCAAGGTCATCCTTGACCGCGCTTCTTTTCGCGTGGAACTCGGGAATTCGCTTGGTATCCTTGCCCCGAATGGAACCGGAAAAACCACGATCATCAACATGATGGCCGGTCTGGAAAAGCCTGACGAGGGGACAATTCGAAAAACCTCTCGGGTCTCTTTCCCGCTGGGGTTCATGGGTGGGCTGGTCGGCAAACATACGGCGCGCGAAAACGCCCGCTTTGTGGCGCGATTGTACGGGATTGATCCCGACTACATGGAAGCCTTCACGCGCTGGCTTACCGGGATCGAAGAATACTATGACATGCCGGTCGGGACCTACAGTTCCGGCATGCGGGCGCGTTTCAGCCTGTCATTGCTTCTGGCTCTGGATTTCGACATCTACCTGATCGATGAAGGCATGCCGGGCACGACCGACAAGGAATTCAACCGCAAGGCCGGAACGGTGCTGCGCGAACGACTTGAGAATTCAACGGTTGTCATCGTATCCCATCAGGCATCGACTCTGGAAAAATTCTGCCGGTCCGCGGCAGTCGTGCGGGACGGGCAGTTCCTGCTGTTTGATACACTCGAGGAGGCCAAGGCAGTCTATGACTACCAAACCTAAAGGCAAAAAATACCGCATTCGCCGAAGTGCGTCTCTGGCCGAGCCGTTGAACAAGCCCGACGAAACTCGGGCCGGCAATGAAAAGGCAGAAACGCCCTCAGCCAAAAACAAGGACGAGATGCCGTTCGGCAATAATGAAGACGGGTTTGGGGATGCAAGCTACCCGACGGCCAAACCTGCAACCGACGCCAGCGAAAAAGCGATCGAGGCCGAACTGGAGGCCATCAAGAAAGAAGGCCTGACCGCGCGCCAGTTGCGCATGGCCCGTCGTGTTGCGCAAAAACACAACCTGGAACCCCGCAATGACCTTGATGCAATCCGCCTGTTGCGACAGCGTGGGATCGACCCGTTCAAACGCTCCACGATGCTGGAACTTGTCGTGCCTGTCGGAGGCACAAAGAACCTCCCTACAAAGGTCGAAGGCGACAAGATGCCGTCGACCGAAGTCATGGCCGAAGAGGTCCGGGCCCGGGAGATCCGCAA
The DNA here is from genome assembly GCA_026989405.1 of Marinosulfonomonas sp. Lineage (GTDB taxonomy): Bacteria > Pseudomonadota > Alphaproteobacteria > Rhodobacterales > Rhodobacteraceae > JAJRUE01. The sequence continues at coordinate 6,110 of JALSJL010000293.1, forward strand.
GATCCAGCAAGACATTGCGCGCAGACGCCGCATCAAGATCGCCATGCTGTTTGCCCGGCTTGCGGTTTTCGTCTTTCTGCCGACCTTTCTCGTCGGGGTCTATTACTACAACTATGCAACCCCGCTCTATGCCACCAAATCGGAATTCCTGATCCAGAAGGCAGATGGCGGGGGCAGTGCGCTGAGCGGTCTGTTCTCGGGCACCGGGTTCGCCAATTCGCAAGACTCGATCACGGTCCAGAGCTACCTGCAGTCGCGCGCCGCCATGTTGCGGCTTGACCAGGACATAGGATTCAAGGACCACTTCAGCCAGGACTTTGTTGACCCGCTACGCCGGCTCGAACCGGACAGCAGCAACGAGGAAGCGTATCGACTTTACAAGAAGATGGTCCGTATCGGCTTTGATCCGACAGAAGGCCTGATCAAGATGGAGGTGATCGCGGCAAACCCTCAGACAAGCGTCGACTTCAGCAATGCACTGATCAAATACGCGGAAGAACAAGTTGACAATCTGACCCAGCGCCTGCGCGAAGATCAGATGAAGGGGTCCAATGAAAGCTTCCAGGAGGCCGAAGCCAAGATGATTGCGGCGCAAAACCGCGTTCTTGAACTGCAGGAAAAGCTGGGCGTTCTTGATCCCGCCTCGGAAAGCGCCGCCCTGATGGGGCAGATCGGAAACTATGAGACCCAGTTGCAGGAAAAGAACCTGCAACTGCAGCAATTACTGGACAATTCCCGGCCAAACAAGGCGCGGGTCGATGGGGTCCGCGGCGACATCAAACGACTCGAGCAACTGGTCGCCGAGCTGCGCGGACAGCTTACAACCAGCGGCTCGGAAAATGCGTCCCTTGCCCGCATCAGTGCCGAATTGAAAATGGCGCAACTTGATCTCGAGACACGCCAACTGCTGATGCAGCAGTCGCTGCAACAGCTTGAAACCGCGCGTATCGAAGCCAACAGGCAGGTGCGCTATCTTTCGCTCGGGGTCAGCCCGACGGCACCGGATGAGCCGACCTATCCGAGAAAATTCGAAAATACGGTCGTTGCGTTTCTCATATTTTCAGGGCTCTACCTTATGGCTTCACTCACCGCATCGATCCTGCGCGAACAGGTTTCGGCCTGAACAAGTTGACCCTGCCGCTCTCATGTCTAGTTTGCGCCGGGCCTTCGGCCCGTCGCGATGCCTCCGGCAGGGATATTTTAACGAAAAAGAAACTACTGCCGACAAAAATACCCGTGCGGAACAGGCTGGGAAGCCGATGGCCGTCGAAGAAGAAGCCGCCCTTGTCCGGGTTCCCGGGCAGGGGCGCGCCTTTTACGGGGAGGTTCTTTTTCGGACAAGTATCCCCGCCGGAGGCAATGACTGAGCCCCGGATGAAATCCGGGGCGAGGCATGGAAATGGTGCCGGAGGCACCGCAATCCTGCGGTGTCAGCGAAAATGTGGCGCACGTTTTTGCAGTCCGGCCATCACCGATTCAAGCTGATTTGGCTCTCCCATCAGGTCTGCCTGCAGCCGTGCTTCCAGGGCAAGTGAAGTCTTCGCATCCTCGGTCCATCCCCCATCTACAAGACGTTTGGCTGCGCGGACCGCATCCGGAGACCGTGTCATGAGTTCGCCGGCCAGCACCCGCGCCTGGGCCATCGGGTCTGCCGCCAGTCGCGTCACCAGGCCGATCTCATTTGCCTGCGCTCCATCCAGAATCTGCGCCGTCATGATCAGTTCTTTCGCAACATCTGCACGCACCAGCCGCGGCAGGCTTCGGGTGATGCCCATGTCAGGCACCAGCCCCCATTTCGCTTCCATCACAGACAGCTGTGCATTCGGGGCCGCAATGCGAAAATCCGCCGCCAATGCCAGTTGCATGCCGGCCCCAAAACACACCCCATCGATCGCCGCAATTACGGGCACCTCCAGTTCCTGCCAACCCACAACAGGCTGCTGAAACCGGTTCGCAGCGCGCCCTTCCGGCGGGGTCAGCATCTCGGTCTTGATTTCGTCAAGGCGGGCAGCAAACTCACCGAACACCGAAAAGTCCAATCCCGAGGAGAAGCACCCTCCCGCGCCGGTAAGGACCACAGCACGCACCCCATCGTCGCCGGCCAGACCGGCGCTTGCCGCCGCCAGCGCGTCAAACATTTCGAGCGTCCAGGCGTTCTTTTTCTCGGGCCGGTTCAGCATGACGATTGCCAAACCGTCTTCACGGGTAATCTTGACGACATCGTTCATATCCCCGACTCCTTCAATGAGTGGATCATCAAGAATGGCAGACCACTGCCAACCCCGGCGCCATCAATGCGCCTCTGCCCAGTTCTTGCCGCGCCCCGCGTCCACCGTCAGCGGAACCGACAACTGAACTGCCGGCATCGGCGCGCCTTCCATCACCGCACGCGCCGTGGCCTCCAGATCGGTGGCCGCGGCCTCATCCACCTCGAAGATCAGCTCATCATGAACCTGCAGCAGCATCTTCGCCGGCAACCCGGCAATCGCCTCGGGCATTTTCACCATCGCGCGCCGGATCACATCGGCAGCCGTTCCCTGGATCGGCGCGTTGATTGCCGCACGCCGGGCAAAACCCGCATGCGGGCCGCGGGCATTGATTTGTGGCGTGTGGATGCGCCGGCCAAAAAGTGTCTGGACGTATTCATGCTGTTTGGCAAAGGCGATGGTGTTGTCCATATAGGCGCGGATACCCGGAAAACGCTCGAAATATCGGTCGATAAATTCCTGCGCCTCCTTGCGCGGAATGCGCAGATTTCGCGCAAGCCCATAGCCCGAGATGCCGTAGATCACCCCGAAATTGATCGCCTTGGCCTTGCGGCGGATTTCGGGCGTCATCTGATCAAGCGGGACTTCGAACATTTCCGAGGCAGTCATCGCATGAATGTCCAAGCCCTGCCGGAATGCCTCTTTCAGCGCGTCGATGTCTGCGATATGGGCAAGAATGCGCAGCTCGATCTGCGAATAATCCAGCGAAACCAGCACTTTGCCTTCATCGGCCACAAAGGCTTCGCGAATGCGGCGGCCTTCTTCGGTGCGCACCGGGATGTTCTGCAGATTCGGGTCTGTCGAGGCCAGACGCCCGGTATTGGCACCAGCAATCATGTAGGATGTGTGAACACGGCCGGTTTCAGGATTTATGTGCTCCTGCAATGCGTCGGTGTAGGTCGATTTCAGCTTGGCCAATTGCCGCCAGTCAAGAATGCGCGCGGCCAGTTCGGCCCCCGGACCGCCCTCGGCCGCAATGTCTTCCAGCACATCGGCACCGGTGGCATAGGCGCCGGTCTTGCCCTTCTTGCCGCCCTCGACACCCAGCTTGTCAAACAGGATCTCGCCGATCTGCTTGGGGCTCGCGATATTGAACTCCTGCCCCGCAAGTTCATGAATCTCGGCCTCCAGCGCCGCCATTTTCTGCGCAAATGCGTTCGACATCCGACTGAGCACTTCGCGGTCAACCTTGACGCCAGCCATTTCCATCTCGGCCAGCACCGGAACCAACGGGCGCTCTTCGGTCTCATAGATCGTGGTGGCCTTCTCGCGGTGCAGGCGCGGCTTGAACAGCTCCCACAGGCGCAGGGTGATATCGGCGTCTTCGGCTGCGTATTTCACGGCATCTTTCACCGGCACCCGGTCAAAGGTGATTGCCGACTTGCCCGAGCCGAGCAGCGGCTTGATCGGGATCGGGATATGATCGAGATAACGCTCGGACAGGGCATCCATGCCGTGGTTGTGCAGCCCCGCATGCATGGCATAGCTCAACAGCATGGTATCGTCGATCGGCGCGACGCTGACCCCGTTACGGGCAAATATCTTGGCGTCGTATTTCATGTTCTGACCGACCTTCATGACCGCGTCGTCTTCCAGAACGGGCCGCAGCATGTCCAGCACCTGCGACGGGTCCATCTGTCCTTCGGCCAATTCATCCGAACCAAACAGGTCGTCGGTGGCCGAAGCCTTGTGGGTCAGAGGAATGTAGCAGGCCTGCCCTGGCTCCACAGCCAGCGAAATGCCCACGAGGTCGGCGCGCATTTCGTCAAGCGCGGTGGTTTCGGTATCCACCGCCACCCAGCCGCGCGCATTGATCCGGTCAAGCCAGACCTGCAGGGCATCGGCATCCTTGACCCATTCGTAGGCATCAGGGTCGAACGGCACGGCCGCAATCTCGGGGTCGGGCTCAACCTCGGGCTCGGGGATGGCAGGCGGCTCAACGCCAAGTTTTTCGGCAATGCGCTTTGCGAGCGTGCGGAATTCCATCTCGGCAAGAAACGCCAGCAATTTCTCCGGGTCGGGTTCTTTCACTTCCAGATCGCACAGGGTGAAATCCAGTTCCATGTCGCAGTCGAGCTTTACCAGTTCGCGCGACAGGCGGATCAGCTCGGCGTTTTCCTGCAGGGACTGGCGGCGTTTGGGCTGTTTGATTTCTTCCGCATGGGCCAGAAGGTTTTCAACGTCACCGTATTCGTTGATCAGCAGCGCCGCGGTCTTGACCCCGATCCCCGGAGCCCCGGGGATGTTGTCAACACTGTCGCCCGCCAGCGCCTGAACATCCACGACCTTTCCGGCGGCACCCCGAACTTGGCTTCGACACCCTCGCGATCAATGCGGGTGTTTTTCATCGGGTCGAGCATTTCGACACCATCGCCGACAAGCTGCATCAGATCCTTGTCGGATGACACGATGGTCACGCGCCCGCCCTTGTCTCGCGCCTGGCAGGCGAGGGTCGCGATGATGTCATCGGCCTCGAAGCCTTCCTTTTCGATACAGGCCACATTGAACGCCCTGGTCGCTTCGCGCACCAGCGGAAACTGCGGCACCAGGTCTTCGGGCGGCGGCGGGCGGTTGGCCTTGTATTTGTCATACAACTCGTTGCGAAAGGTCTCGCCGGAAAAATCAAAAATCACGGCAGCATGGGTCGGCGCATCCGGGCCGCGATTGTCTTCGATCACCTTGAACAACATGTTGCAAAACCCGTGCACGGCCCCGACCGGCAACCCGTCAGACTTGCGTGTCAGAGGCGGCAACGCATGGTAAGCGCGGAAAATGAAGGCCGATCCGTCGATCAGGTGCAGGTGGTGCCCCTTGCCAAAACACGTGTCATTTTCTACCATTTCCCGACCGATGCTCCTGTTCGATTGCCCCTTAGTGCCATGCCCCGATTGTTTGTTCCAGTAAGTGTTTTCGTCTTTCTTCAACTGGCGGCGCTGGCTGCGATTGCGCAATCGGGCCAGTTGTCGGCGCGCACCTGCCCGACCACGGATGATCAGAACAACTGCGTGCGCATCCTGGCCTGCATCGGCCAGCAAGGAAACTGGTTCAATGGCCGGGCCTACGGCCGCGGCAAGGGCGCGCTGCTTGGGGTGACCAGTGACGGGGCGCAATGCACCGGTGTCTGGACCTCGCGCAATGCGGTGGGGTTGGGGCAGGCGATGGTTCAATGCGATGACGGCATGCGCGTAACCGTGCTCTATACCTATCAGGACGAATACACCGGAACCGCGATCGGGCGCGGCGTCAGCAACAGGGGTGAGATCGTCCGGGCCTGGTCCGGGCTGAATGTGCTCGATTACCTGCGCGACCCGGAAAGCGCGTCACCGGAGGTGTCGCTGCCCTGCGGCCCGGTCGATATCCCGATCAGCTAGCCTTGACCTCGTCGGCCTTGGAGCGATGAATGAATTTCTTGTCGCAATAGCCGCATTCCACCCAGCCCTTGTCATGCGGAATCTGCAGCCAGACGCGAGGATGCCCCAGCGCGCCTTCGCCACCGTCGCAGGCAATGCGCCACTTGTCGACAATCTCGGTTTCCGGGGCTTCGACGCTCATGCTATGCCTCATGCTTGCGCGGCCCAGGCCGCCAGGTATCACCGCGCCATGATAGCAAGCCCGCGGCCAGCCGCAACACCGAAGGCATGCTCAGCGCGCTGGTTGCAGCATCCGTCCCAGCATGTGCCCGCCGATCACATGCACATGCAGATGTGGCACTTCCTGAACGCCGTCCGCGCCGGCGTTGGCAATCAGGCGGTAGCCGTCGCCCCGGTCGGCCGCCACGCCGGTCATCCGGCACACTTCACCGATTGCGCGGTTGAAATCGACAATCTCGGCGTCGCTGGCTTCGGCTGCGAAATGGTCAAATGTCGCGTAGGGGCCCTTGGGGATCACCAACACATGGGTCGGCGCCTGGGCGTTGATGTCACGAAACGCAAGCGAATGCTCGGTTTCCAGAACCGTGTCGTTGGGAATTTCGCCGCGCAGGATTTTCGCGAAGATATTCTGGTCATCATAGGTGTAGGCCATAAGGTTCCTCAGTCTGCAAACAGGTAGTCTTTTGCCGCGATCTCTTGCGCCTGGTCGAGGCTCAGCCCGAAAAACTCGGCCAAAGGGGCGGCATTTTCTTCAGGTGTCACCCATTCGCGCAGGCGATAGTAATGCGCGAAGTTCTCATCCTTGATCTCATCGGCTTCGTGGTAGACATCGGCCCGGATCGTCGGCAGCAGTTGCTCGACCGTGTCGCGGCTGGCGCGTTCGCCCAGCAGGCCGACGCGTTTGGCGTGACCGATCAGGTAATCATCGCTGAAGGCACACTCGATCTGCAGCAGCTTGGTTTTCGAACGATCCGTGTAGAAATCACGCAGCAGGTCCATGTTGCCGGTATCGAGGCAAAAGACCAACCTGTCGGTTTCATAATAGTCGAACAACATGCGCATCAACGCCCGCCGGTGCCGGGTGCGTTTGGCCAGGGTTTTCTGGATGCCGCCAAGGTCGGGTAGCGGGGCGCCTTCTTCATCGAAGACGTATTCGACGACGGGAAGGTTCGACACCTGCCGCAATTCGTGCAACAGGCGCTTGGCCACGTGCCATTTCTTGCAGGTGACGATCATCAGTTCGCGGTCGCGCCCCAGCGTGCTTTCGGTTTCCCAGAACCGCGGCGCGAAACGGCGCCCTTCGCGCCCCCGCATCGTCAGGAACTTGTAGAGGCTGCGCCCTTCGTTCGAAATCTCGAATGTCGCGCCCTTTTCCGCCCAGAGATCACCCAGCCGCGATTTCAGGTCTTTGGCTTCCGGCGATATCTTGCGCGCGAATAGAAAGTCCTGGCTGAGCAGCAGGTCGTAGTGGTCGTTGTAGAAGGTGACCGGCATGCCATAGTCGGAAAACATCAGGAAAGTGAGCGTGCGCGAGCGGATTTCCTGCTCTGGCACCAGGTGGCGCACGACGGTCTGGAAAAAGGTCTCATCCGGAATCCAGGTGGTGCGAAAGAACCGCATCACGTCGCGCCGCTGGCGGGTGAAATCGAGAATCCATTCGATCGTGCGCCGGCGCAGACACCACCACTGGCTGCCGATCATGATCTGCAGGTCATCGGGTATCTTGCGGGTCAGGCCGAGCTTTCGTTGCAGGTTGAAACTGGTGTAAAACAGTCTCTTGCGTTTGCGTTCGTTGAAGAAATGGCGGTAGATCAGGCGTTCTTCCTTTAGTCCGGTCTTGATCCAGTCACTTTCGAAATAGTCGAAGCTTTCGATATAGTCGACATCGTCACGGTCGAGAAATTCATGCGCGTATTCAGCCGACTTGATGGCCATGCAGTCGCCGCTGAGCATGTAAAAATGCGTGGCCCGCGGAAAGGCCAGTTCGGCGGCCTCGACGGCATGGAGCGTGGCCTGCACAAGGCTCCATTCGCCCCAGCCACATTTGATGCGTTTGCGCGCAAATGCAACGTTGGGGTTATCGCCCAGGGCGGCCGTGATTTGCTCGAAATCCGCGCGGCTGGCGCGCGCGTCGAAATGGATCGCCAGGTAGTCGCCCGCCGCCGTCAGGCGCGTCGCCTGATCGATGATCGCCGCCGGATCCTTGTGGCAGAGCAGAATGAAGGCGATTTTGGCCATATCGGAAACGAATTTCCCCTTGTTTAACCATTGTTCGCATAGATAACGTGAAGAACCATTGAAAAAACAGGGTTTCTTTGTTTTTTTGCCGTATACCGGTGCGACACAGTGCCGGTGGCGGGTGAAATTGAAGGTAGGCGTCGACAATGGGTTTTCCCGGCACTTGGATGACCGAAAGCGAAAGCACCGTTTACAGGGTCGTGCCGAAATGCGCCTGCTCGACCATCGGGCAGATCCTGTACTATTCGGATCACGGCGAATTCTTTGACGGCGACATCCACGATGCCACATCGGGGCTGCACAAATGGGCGCTGGACGAAAGCCAGCCGCTGATCGAGAAGAACGTGAAGGACCATGCGTCTTTCGCCTTCACCTGCGTGCGCAACCCCTACACGCGCGTGCTGTCGTCGTTTTTCGACAAGATATGCGGCATCCAGCGCAACGGAAACCGTTACCGGGGCAATCTCGTGCCGCTGGTCACGCAGAAATACGGGATCGAGGTCGGGGGCGAGGATGGCAAGCAGGAGTTTGACCAGATCGCCTCGTTCCGCCGCTTCTTGCTGTTTGCCCGCGATACGATCCGCTGGCGCAAACCGATGGACCCGGACATTCACTGGTCGGCGATGTCGGGCCATGTCTCGACCTTCATCGTGAACGGCGGACACTATGACAAGATCGTGCATACCGAGCGTTTCAACGAAGGGATGCAGGATGTGCTTGACGCGATCGAGACGCGGGTAGAGGTGGATCTGGACACAATTCCCCGCTTCAACGAAAGCGAAGGCCACGGCCCCAAGCGGATGCACCCGGTGGCGGACTATTTCGACGACCTTTCGATGCACCTGGTGCGCGAAATCTACAAGCGGGACTTCGACCTGTTCAAATATGACATGGACGACCCTGGCAACAAGATGCCGGTGGCCGAAATTGACCTGGATGAGGTGCACGCCCGGCTGGGCGACTGAAATGGGGTGATCCGGCGGAGCGGGCTGCGCCCGCATGATATTTGCCGGCTCAGGGGGCTGTCTGCCCCCTCTGGTCGCCTGGCGGCGCCCATTCACCCCCGAGGATACTTCCCGAAAAAGAAGATCAGAGAAGGTCGTGTTTTTTGAACAGGGACTTCAGATCAGCCTCGGGGCGCGCGCCGATGTGGCTGATGATTTCGGAGGCGGCCAGGTTGGCCATGCGGGTGCTGGTTTCCATTTCATAGCCATTGGTCATGCCCCAC
>JALSJL010000294.1 GCA_026989405.1 Marinosulfonomonas sp.
TTGGAGCAGCGGGGGCCACCGCGAGCTGGATGTCAGCGGACGCCGGCAATGACGCCATCAGTTTTTCGAACCGGCGCTTGTAACGGTTTGCATATTTGGGGGTTCGCGAATGATATGCGCCGGCGGCGTCTGTCCAGGACCCCATCTCATTGCGCAGGTCGCGCAGGAATTTGGCCGCATAGATGGCGTTTTTGACCGGATCGAACATTTCTTCGATCGACCCGAAAGCCCGCCCGTGCCATTTGTAATTGAGTTGAAAACACCCGACATCGAAACTGCGCGCGCCGCGTTGGTGATTTCGTGCTGCGAATTCGAGCGCTTCTGATTGAGAATCAAACCAGACACCCCGGCCTTCCATGTTTACCGTCCAGGGCCAGGGCTTGAAGCCAGAACCAGACCGGCGCCCTGTCTCCGTCAGCGATATCGCCAGAAGAACATTCACCGGAACGCCAGTCTCCCGGGCGGCGGATCGGGCGGCAGCCTCACATATGCCTGCTCCGGGGGTGCTGGCCGATGCGGAGGGCCCCGCAAGACCGCTTGCCAAGACAGCAACGGCGCAAAGCAGGTTCGCCAAGCGATGCCCCAACCGACAAGGGGCACGAAGTTCGGGAAGCCACCAGAATAGCCATTTTCTCATGTTCGTCGCAATTCTTGCTAACTGTCTTTACACGTTGGTTCTGACAGGAGTTTGTTGAGAAACCCCTACCGGACAGGTGAAGCTTCAAGCAGTCGTGAAACAAGTTTCCGGGTGGTTGAACTGTCCGCAACCAGAGACCGCGTGGCGGAGATGGACACCGCCTTGTCCGGGGGCCTGTCAACCGGTGCTGGTGGAAGTGTTTCATCAGATCCGGCAACTGCGGGCAGGCCCGACCAGTCTCCGGCCTTCCAGACTGCACGCAGTGCGCGTTCGGACTGTTCGAGTTGTTCGTATGCTGCAGCTGCGCCCAGGTGATCGCCTTTCATGTCCATGGCGGCGGCGGCCAAAGTCAGCGCGTCATGGTCGCCGAGCCCGGCCAGCGTCTCCAGAACTTTTTCGGGCCGGGCAGACATTAGGTGAGCGCGGGCAACAATCAGCTTTTCGGCGCTGGAAAGATCATTGCTGCGCGACGAAAACAGCGCGATTGCGCGTTCTGGCAAGCCGATATCGATCAACCGCTCTGCGGCGGCGAAACGCGCACGCATCGCCGGTTCGTTTTGCTCATCGGGCAGAATAGCCGCTTTGGCCCAGGCGACCAGGAACTCCGCATCGGAAGGCAATCGTGTGATCGCGAGCAAGGCTTCCCCACGGAGGGTTTCGGCCTCCTGAGGATCAAGGATACGCCGCTTCAACCCTTCATCGATGCGCCTCAGTGCGTCTTCAGGCGCGCCACTGCTAGCCAACCCGCGGATGAGCGCACGAACCAGGGAATGCCCGATATCCGTGCCCCTGTATTCAACACTCAGGGCCTCGGCCAGGAGCAGGGTAGACTCTGAAACCGGCTGCCCGCGGTCGATCGTCTGATTGACAAGCTGCACCAGGGCGCTGGCCTGTTCGTTCCCCCCATCATGAGCAATTTCGCTCAGCATCATGATGGCGGTGTCAGTGTCGCCATTCTGTGTTTCGAGATGTGCCTCCAACAATTCAAACGCCCGATCAGGCTCGGAGTCCGATCTTTCCTTGATGTCTTTGATCGCCGTCGCTGTGTCGATGTCACCGGACGCCAGAAACCGCTCGGCCAGACGCGGGCCAAGGAGGGTCTGCAAATGCGTCGGAAGCTCCATGAACGCCCGCAGAACGACCCGTTCGTCTACGGAAGTTACCGTCGATTCCGGGCCCTCGGACAGAACGGCCCACAAGGCCGCATTCGTTGCGCAACGGATCTGTTCGGGCAATTGGCTGTTATCTTCAACTGCCCGACCATCAACGATTGCAGCCAGGTCGCGCAGGGTATCATCTGGCTCAACCGCATTTTCGAAAGCGCTTAACACGGCCTGAGCTTCGGCGCCGAAACCGAAATAGATGTTGCGACGCGCCAGAGCCACAACGGCCTCGGGTTGCGGCAAATCAAACTCCCCGACCAGTTGCAACCGAAGATCGGAAAATGGCGAAGCTTCGCCATTTGTCGGCCCCCAAGCTGGCAGGTCAAACAACTCCGCCGGAAGGCATTTGAACTCTGCCTCCCGAGCAGGCGACTGCCCGTCGCGAAATCTGGCTGCTCGGTCGGCTGCGGTTTCCACTCTGACGTGGGTTTGATCCATTGGCTCGCGAATCGGTTCAGACGCCGATGAAGCA
>JALSJL010000295.1 GCA_026989405.1 Marinosulfonomonas sp.
TCGCCCCCGCCCCGGGCAGAACCCCGATCAGGAACCCCTGGATCGACTGGCGCCCGATCACCGGCGCGATCTGGCGCGCTTCGGCGCGGGTAATGCGCAGGTCCTTGATTTCATTGCTGGCGCCGCCGGTGTTCGACCGGCTGGGATCGAGCACCAGATAGATCGCCTCGGGCAGCGCAAACATCGCCATCGCCAGCGTGATGAAGCCGAAGCCCGACTGCAGGTCCATGATCCCCATGGTAAAGCGGGGCAGGTTGAACAGCGCGCCCTCGCCCACCGTGGCCATGATCAGCCCCAGAAGCGTCATCAGGATCGCTTTCGCCACCTGCCCGGTGCCGGCAAAGGCGGCGATGGCGGAAAGCCCCACCACCATCAGCGCGAAATACTCGGCCGAATGGAACAAGAGCGCCACCGACGCCAGCATCGGCGCAAATATCATCAGCAGCACCGCCCCGATTGAGCCGCCGGCAAAGGAGGAGATCGCCGCCACCGTCAGCGCCTTGCCCGCCTTGCCCTGGCGCGCCAGCGGGTAGCCGTCGAAACTGGAGGCCACGGTCGAGGCCACGCCCGGCGCGTTGATCAGGATCGACGAGGTGGACCCGCCGAAGATCGCCCCGTAATAGACCCCGGCCAGCAGGATCAGCGCCGCCGAGGGGTCTCCGATGCCGATGGCAATGGGTATCATGATGGCGATGATCGACATCGGCCCCAGCCCCGGAAGCATACCGATGAAGGTGCCGATCAGGCAGCCGCCGATGACCATCAGGATGTTGGTGACCGAAAAGGCCGTGCTCAGGCCGATGAGAATACCTTCAAGCATGTCAGGCTCCGTTTCCAAGGAAGAAGGGCCAGGGGCGCAGGTAGATGCCCAGCACCTGCTGCACCAGATACCAGATGCCCACCGCGGCGATCAGCACCACCGGGATCAGGATGTGAATGCCAGCGCCACCGTCGGTTCCCGCCTTGGCCTGACAATCGCCAAGGAGGTAGCCGAAGCCCACGGCGGCGGCCTGACCCTTGCCAACAGACCCGAAAGGACCGGCGCATGCGTGACCTTCTTTCTGCCGCTCTGAGCCTCTGCCAGGCGATACTCCTTGTTTTCGCGGGGGGTGTCACACCGGCACATGCCTTCGAAATCGAAAGCTTCACCCGCTTTGCGGCACCACAACCGGGCGCCTTCGAACTGCGCGTCATCTCTACCGCTGATACCGAACTGTTCACACCGATCATCTTGTCCTTTCAGGAAGCCAACCCGCGAATCACCATCGACTACACCACCATCAGTTCGGCCCAGCTGATGCAGGCGATTACGGGCGAAGGTGCCGTGTTCGATGTGGCAATCTCCTCGGCCATGGATCTCCAGACCAAGCTTGCCAACGACGGTTTCACCCAGCCCCACCGCTCGGGCGCAACAGAACTCTTGCCGCCCTGGGCCAAGTGGCGCGACCACGTCTTTGCCTTCACCCAGGAGCCGGCGGCAGTGGTGATTTCGCCGGCAGCTTTCGAAGGCCTCAACGTGCCACGAAACCGCGAAGACATCATCGCACTCCTGCGCGCTTATCCTGAACGTTTCCGCGGCCGTATCG
>JALSJL010000296.1 GCA_026989405.1 Marinosulfonomonas sp.
AAGGGTTTGGGTGACCTCGCCTTCGGCGCAGGTTTTGATATGGATGTTGTTGGTTTGCAGCACCCCGCCGATGTCGGATTTGTTCTGCCCCTTGCGCAGGCGCTTGATGGTGGTTTGCTTATTGCCGAACGCCTCAAGAAACAGGAAGGGGAATTCGGCCGCATCAAAGGGCTGTTCTGCCAGTCGGGAAATGGCTTCTTCGATTTCAACAGCGTTCATTCTGCTTTTCCTTCCGTGCGCCCTACCCTCTTTAACAGCCGTTTATGCGGCGTGCATCCGCTAATCCGGCAAGGTTCCATTAAGGTCAGTCCGCTATATCCCCGACGCGCCCCCAGAACCCGGATTTGCGCGGATGGGCTTTCTTCAGGCCCGCAAGGTAGGTCGCATGATCGGCCAGTCCGCTAGGTCGGTCAGGATCTGCCTCTGCGGCCAGCAGGGCGAGCTTCCCCAGGTATTTTGCGCCATGCGAATAGGCCTTGGAGCGCGCCTTGGCCAGAATGTCGTCCAGAAGCGCCCGATAAAGGATCGTCGCGGCCAGCGGGTGGTCATGCTCCAGCAAGGCCGCGGTTTTGGGCAGGCTGTGCCAATTGCCGCCGTCCCAGCGGTGCGCGTGCGCCACAACCAGTTCTGCCGCGAGATCAAGCCGTGGCCAGTCGCGGAAGAAACGCAGCGCAGCCACGGGCGGTGCCTTTTCCAGTGCGAAAGCGTGGGCGCGTTCCTCGGCCTCGATATCCTCGAAATCCGGCAAGCGTTCGAGGTATTCGCGCAGGATGTCGGCGGACAAGGCGCTCTGGAAACAGCGCCAGCGCAGCGCCTGTGCGGCAGGTTTGTCACCGAGCGCCTCAAGGATACGCGCCTCTAGGCTGACCCGCGTGGGCGACAGGCCGTCATCGGCCTCGCCGAAAGTGCGTCGCCCGGGTTTGCGCACCCATTCCAGCGCTTCGGCGGCGCGCCCTGCCTCGAGAAGCTGTGCGGCCATTCCCTGCGTATCCTGCATATGCGGGCGTTTTTCCAGCTCCAGTTCAATAAGCAGGTCGATATCACCGCGTGCTGTTGCGATGGTCTGGCGCATCTGGGCCCATTGCGAGGTCATGGAGTAAAACCAATTATCCTCTGCGCGCCCCTTTTCCTCGGCCTGCCTCTCGGCGATAGCGTATTTCAGATCACTATCCCAGCGGGTCAGGGTCTCTTGCGGAAGATGCGGGGCAACGGCTGTGGTCAGGTCGAGCAGATAGCCATGCGTGCTTTCCCCGAGCGATGCCATAATCCTGTCAGGCAGCAAGTCGGCCTCCGGTGCGGGCAAGGCCTGCACCAGATCGCCAGTTGCCGCAATCGCCTGATAATAGATGTCCTGAACACGGCCCGAGGAATCATCGACCCGCGCGAACACCTTTTCATGCGTGGCAATAAAACGCAGCAGCCTGTCGATGGCCAAAGCCGGAGCGGCAGGGCCGAGTTCGGATGTGATCGTATCCACCAGACTGCCCAGATCATTACCAAAAGCGCGGGCCTTGTCCCAATCTATAAAGCTCTTTGCCCTGTCCAGCCCGGATAGCCGCCGGTCGATCAGCTTGGCAATGGCCTGGGGGCCGGATTTTCCGGCCAGCGCCGCTTTGACAAGTCTTCGGAAACCGGCATTCCGCTCGGCTTCTGCCAGCACCAGCTGCGCCAGTTTGTCGGCGCCCAGGTCTTTCATCTTGTCAATCGTAAGCGCGGGTTTGCGGGCCATGAGCTGGTCTCGGTTCTGGAGTTGTTAGCAGTATCATTGCATCGGTCAGTCTATGAAGACAAGTATCGGATAGCCCTCGGGTGAATAACTGTGGGATGAACGAACGACAGCAATGTGAAAGCTGTGCCGCAGCACCAGATGATGTGGCGGGATGCCAGCTATCCCCGCGCCCTTCTGTATCGGCTCGATTATACCCAACCCGACGACAGTTCCGGCTTGTTCGGCATCAAGGCGTTGGAATAGTGATGACCAAAATCCAAATGTACCATTGCTTCTATATTTCCCCGTTTTCCCCGCCTGAAATGTCAGGCTTTTAGGTCTACATATAGTGCATGGCAGAAAATCCCTTCTGCAAAAGCTCGAAAGGAGAACCTATGGGTAAATACAACGGCGATGATCACTCTCAAGACGAAAACGACAACCTGCCCTCCACCGAGACCGGCTATGTGCTGGACGAACGGCTGACCACACCGGCCAGCCAGCCCAAAGACCCTTGGGGGGCCGATCTGGCCCGTGCGTTCAAGGCGTTTCAGAAGA
>JALSJL010000297.1 GCA_026989405.1 Marinosulfonomonas sp.
GCTGCGTCTGCATAAGCTGGATAAGGTTAAAGACCCTAATTTCTGGTCAGTCAGTGCCAATATGGATCTACGCATTATTGTGCATAAAACCGCTCAGAGTCTGTTGCTCTGCTATGTGAATCATCATGACAAAGCCTATGAATGGGCGGCCAGGCGCAAGCTGGAGACGCACCCCACCACGGGGGCTGCCCAGTTGGTTGAGCTGCGTGAAACGGTTAAAGAGATCACGGTGCCTGTTTACAAACAGGAGGCGACCTACCCTGCGGCTTTGCCACGCCCCTATGCCCAAATTGCCGATGGGGCATTGCTGGCTTACGGCGTTCCTCAGGACTGGCTTGCCGATGTTAAGCAAGCCGACGAGGACTCGATTCTTGATATAGCGGTTTATTTGCCCGCAGAGGCGGCAGAAGCGTTGTTGGAGATTGCCACGGGCGGCACGCCACAGGTGCCTCAACCGCTGCCCGCCGGGGTCAGCCCCTTCGATCATCCCGATGCCCTGCGCCGTTTTCGTGTGATGAGCAATGTGGACGAGCTGAAGCTGGCGCTGGAATATCCGTGGGACAAATGGACGATCTTTCTACACCCCGCCCAGCATGAGCTGGTGGAAAAGAGTTTCAGTGGCCCGGCCCGGGTGTCGGGTTCCGCCGGGACAGGAAAGACCATCGTGGCGCTGCATCGCGCCGTTTACCTGGCTCGCAATAACCCGGATGCCCGTGTACTGCTCACCACCTTTTCCGGCCTCCTCGCCAATGCCTTGCGCGATAAACTCAAACGACTCATCAGCGAGGAGCTGCGCCTGGGGGAACGGCTGGAGGTCTATTCGTTCAGAGAGATAGGCTTGCGGCAATACACGGCCAACTTCGGGCAGCCCAAACTGGTCAGTGAGGAGGAAATCAAGGGGTTTATCCAGCAGGCGTCGGCGCGACACCACTCAACATACAGCCCGCGTTTTTTGCTGAATGAGTGGTGCCATGTCGTCGATGCCTGGCAGTTGGACACCTGGGAGGGCTACCGTGATGTCAAACGGCTGGGCAGAAAGACTCGACTCTCTGAAGAGAAACGCCAGCACCTTTGGAAGGTCTATTCCGACGTGAAAGCGGCACTGAAAAATGCCGGGTTAATGACCGAGGCGGAGATGTTTACCCGCCTGGCGGAAAAGTTCGCGTCGAACCATCGTCCGGTATTCGATTACGCCATTGTGGATGAGGCGCAGGATATCTCCATTTCCCAACTGCGTTTCATCGCCGCATTGGGCAACAACCGGCCCAACAGCCTGTTTTTCTCCGGCGACCCCGGCCAGCGTATTTTTCAACAGCCCTTCTCCTGGAAGTCACTTGGGGTTGATATTCGTGGCCGCTCCCGCACCTTGAAGATCAACTACCGAACCTCTCATCAAATCCGCAGGCAGGCAGACCGGTTACTCAATAACGAAGTGATCGATGGTGATGGTAATACAGAAGACCGCAATGGAACCGTATCGGTCTTTAACGGGCCAGCGCCCATCATTCGCTTGGCTGATAGTGAGAGTGCCGAATGCAAGCTTGTTGCGGAACAACTTCAAAAACACATCGTCCAGGGAATCGAGCTGCATGAAATCGGTGTATTTGTGCGCTCAGACGATGAATTAGCGCGGGCAAACCGTGCCATCCAGCAGGCTGATTTGCCGATCAATGTGATGAACAGACGCATGGAGAGCGTGGTTGGCAAGCTGGCGCTATGCACCATGCATCTGGCCAAAGGTCTGGAGTTCAAGGCGGTTGTGGTGATGGCCTGTGATGATAACATCATTCCCCTGGAATCGCGTTTGTCTTCTGCCTCAGATGATACGGTTAATCTTGAAGGGGTTTATGAGACTGAGCGGCATTTGCTCTATGTTGCCTGTACTCGTGCGAGGGATCATTTGTTAGTGACGGGTGTTGAGCCTGGATCTGAGTTTTTGGATGATATGAACCCATAGACATGCATGGAACAAACCCCTCGACTACTGATGGCTCCCGGGAAGATAGGCGATGAAACGTTTGTCCGCGTCACTCAAACCACAACATTTTTTGGCTATGCCAATGCATTCCTGAGTAAGTATGTCGTCTGTCATGTTATGGCTCTTGGGCCGATAAAATATCGGCGGGTGTGGGCTATGCTCTCTCGAAGCCTATGATATATTCGTGGCTGCAAAGTTCAAACAGCGGTACAACATACCAGCAATTCAACAAGGCGGCACACAGTATCCACATGTCTTTGACTTATTGTGAAAAAT
>JALSJL010000298.1 GCA_026989405.1 Marinosulfonomonas sp.
CCGACGCCAGAAGAACCGTCGGCGCCACAGCCGGTGCCGCACCCTGTGTCTGTGCGGGCAGTCGGGTGCCTTCGGATGCCGGCCCGCGCACGGCGTCATCCTGCTGCCCGGTGGCTGGCACCTGCGACGGCGTTGCGTCGGGCGCCGTGCCTGGTGGTTGCGGTGTTGCCGTGTCGGGCTGCGGGGCCGCGCCACCGGCGCCCCCCGGCTGGCTCTGTTGCAGCGCGGTGTCCGATGCGGCCAGTTGCCCGGCCGGGGCAACCGCGCCATCGGGCTCTGCCTGCGCAACCTGCGGGGCGGCGGGCGCAACGATCACCGTCTGAGATGACGCCACGGTGGTCTCATCCGCCAGCACGGCCTTCAACGACATGATCCGTGGGGTTTGCGCGGGCGGCAGGTCAAACAGCGACACGAACCCCCCGCTTCGGTCGACCGACACGTCATCGACCGTTTCGCCATCGACGATGATCTGCACGCGAGCGCCGGGCATGGCCCGCCCCGCGACCAGAGCGTTGCCCTTGGGGTCCACGCGCACCAGGTCAAACCGGGGCACCCGCGCATCGGCGGCGCCGGGCGCGGTTTGCGCCGTTGACCGATCATCTGCCTCGGCCTCGGCTGCCGCTGCATCCGGTGCCACTGCGGCCGCTTCCGTGCCCGTATCCGCACCGGAGGCGCCCTCGGCCGCCGGGTCGACCCTGGGCGCCGGCGCGGCTGTCGTGGTCACCGCCTCTCCGGTCGTGGCCGACAGGTCTGGCGCCGGCGCGCGCCCGCTCTGCGTGGCAAACCACAACGCCCCTGCCAGACCCGCTGCAACAATCGCAGCAAGGGCCTTGCGCCCGATGCCGATTTCTGTCCAACCTGCCATCTCGGTAATCCCTTCGCGCCCCGCTCCGGCGGACACTTGTGCGACCATAACAACACCGCTACCCGTGGTCAAAACCCATGATCACGACCCATGATCACGACCCCAGATCACGAAAGGAGACTGTCGTGCCCGCCCTGTATTCCGTCTGCGTATATTGTGGTTCCCGGCCGGGTGCAAATCCGGCCCATGAAGCGGCGGCCCGCGACACCGGCCACCTGATTGCCACCCAGGGCTGGCGCCTTGTCTATGGTGCCGGAGATGTCGGCCTGATGGGCGCTGTGGCCGGTGCGGCCAAGGCCGCCGGCGGCCAGACCCTGGGGGTCATTCCGACCCATCTGATGCAACGCGAAAAGGCCCGGCGTGATCTCGGCCAGCTTGTCGTGACGGAAAACATGCACGAACGCAAAAAGGTCATGTTCATGAACTCCGACGCCATCGTCGTCTTGCCCGGCGGCGCCGGTTCGCTTGACGAGTTTTTCGAAGTGCAGACCTGGCGCCAGATCGGGCTGCACGAAAAACCGATCGTCCTGTTCAATATCGGCGGGTTCTGGGATCCGCTTCTGGCGCTGCTTGATCATGTGATCGGCGAAGGGTTCGCCGACGCCAGCCTGAAGGGGTTCGTGCAAAGCGTCGATGATATCGAACAACTCGCCAACGCCCTGGAAACTGCAAGCAGCGATCGGACCGCCTGAGCGAAGCCCTTGCAATCTTCGCAGGTCGCTTGCAGGCCGCGGCCCGGCGCGCGCGGCGGATCAGCCGCACCGCGCCGGCGCGCCCGCAGGCTCATGCAGGCTCGAAAAATGTAGGGGCGGCCTTGCTTTTGGCAGGCCGCCCCTGTTCGGAATCATGCGCGTGGTCGGATCAGGCGGCGCCAAGACGCTCGGCCACGTTTTCCCAATTCACCAGGTTGTCGAGGAAGTTCTGCAGATAGACCGGGCGCTTGTTTCGGTAGTCGATGTAGTAGGAATGCTCCCACACATCGCAGCCCAGCAGCGCGGTCTGGTTGAAACACAGAGGGTTCACGCCGTTTTCCGTCTTGGTGATCTTGAGCGTGCCGTCGGTATCGACCACCAGCCAGGCCCAGCCCGAGCCGAACTGGCCCACGCCCGCGGCGACGAATTCTTCCTTGAACTTGTCGACAGACCCGAAGGCGTCCTTGATCCGCGACTCGACCTCGCCCGGCATGGCCGGTTTTCCCGGCCCCATCATTTCCCAGAACTGGGTGTGGTTCCAGTGTTGCGATGCGTTGTTGAAAATACCGTTCTGCGCCACGGCGCCGGCCTGGTAGGTGCCGCGGATGATGTCTTCGAGCGGCTTGTTTTCCCACTCGGTCCCGGCGATCAGCTTGTTGCCGTTGTCGACATAGGCCTTGTGGTGCAGGTCGTGGTGGTATTCCAGCGTCTCGCGCGACATGCCGGCATCTGCCAGTGCGTCATGGGCATACGGAAGATCAGGAAGTTCAAAAGCCATCTGTGGGCCCCCCTAGTTCGCGGTTGTGGTTTCTGCCCCTTACCTGTGCCGGTTCGCGTCCGCCGTCAAGGATTGGTTTGCAAATTGCGGCGGCCCCTGCGGGCCGCCGATGCCTCCGGCGGGGATATTTTCGAAAAAGAGAAGGATGGGGCCGGCCATCCCTGTTTGCCAGACATCCACGGGGGGCGAAATGCTCAATCAGGCGCAAGGGGCGGCAGACTGCGCCCGCCATCTGGTGTTCACACGGGTGTTCACAAGACCCCGACCGCGCTTTCCGGGCGCGCCGCGTTTTCCAGAAGCGCCTGCACGTAGTCGGCAACGGATGCAAAGCAGACCAGCGTCGCCTCATCCCTGCCGCCGGTCCAGAAAGCCGCCGCCACCTGCGCCAGCCGGGTGCGGCGCAATTCGCCCTCGCCAAAGGCCGCGGGCGACAGATCGGCGGGCGTCAGCTTGGCCAGAACCTCGCGCCAGCCGCGGCCCCTGATCCGAAAGACCGCCCGCGCATCCGAGACATCGGCTACAAGATGAAAGCTGCCCTGCAGCGCCTTTGACAGCCCCGCGCTTACCCCGGCGGCCTCGCCACGCGGGCACAGGATCAGAAGCTCGTCCGGCGACATCCACGCAACCGCCCTGTCATCGTCGCCCAGAATGGCGCGCGGCCCCGGCACCGGCTGCCCGACCGCCCGCTTCACCGCGCTTGCCAGCGGGCGCGACGCCAGATCGCCGCGCAGGGTGATCATGGCGCGCCCGGTTTCGCGCGATATGCGCGCCAGTGCCGCATCAGACATTCTGCTTCTCCCCGTCCTTGTCGTAGAACACCGGGTCGACAATACACGCCTGCATCGCCCTGCGTCGCCCGTCGATCATCGGAAACTCAAGCACCTCGCCCATGCGTTCCGGCCCGCGCTCGACCAGCCCCAGGGCGATACCGCGCCCGAGCGTTGGCGAGCGGTAGCTCGACGTGACCCGCCCGATCGTCCTGCGCTGGCCATGGTCGTTGCGCCCCTCGCCCACGGCATAGGCGCCATCGGGCAGCACGCCGCCATCCAGCGTTTCCAGCCCTACCAGGCGCCAGCGGTCGGGGCGCACCATGTCGGCGCGTTGCTGGGCGCGCTTGCCCAGAAAATCGTCTTTTTTCTTCGAAATCGCCCAGCCCAGCCCAAGGTCTTGCGGAATGACCGTGCCGTCGGTTTCGTCGCCGATCATGATGAAGCCCTTTTCGGCGCGCAGCACATGCAGCGCCTCGGTGCCATAGGGCATGGCGCCAAAGGCGTCGCCCGCTTTCACCAGCGCTTCCCAGAAGGCCAGCCCCTGCCCGCCCGGCACCGCGATTTCGTAAGAGAGCTCGCCGGAAAACGAGATGCGGAACACGCGCGCCCTGACCCCGGCGATCTCGCCATCGGCCCAGTGCATGAAGGGCAACGCCTCGGCGCTCAGGTCCATGTCGGTCAGCGTTTCCAGCAGCTTGCGCGCCTTCGGGCCGACCACGGCGACCTGGGCGAACTGCTCGGTCAGGTTGGCGGTGTAGACCTTCCAGTCCCACCATTCGCATTGCAACCAGTCTTCCATCCAGCCGTGAATGCGCTCGGCCCCGCCGGTGGTGGTGTGGCACAGCCAGCTGTCCTCATCCAGCCGGGCCACGACGCCGTCATCCATCAGGAAACCGTTTTCGTCGCACATCAGCCCGTAGCGGCAGCGCCCGACCGGCAGCGTGCTCATCATGTTGGTGTAGAGCATGTCCACGAACCGGCCCGCGTCCGGCCCCTTGACAAGGATCTTGCCAAGGGTGGATGCGTCAAGCAAACCAACGGCTTCGCGCGCGTTCCTGACTTCCCGGCTGACCGCATCCGACACGCTTTCACCGGTGCGCGGATAGGCGTAGGGCCGGCGCCACTGTCCGACCGGCTCCCAGGTCGCGCCGTGGGCTTCGTGCCAGCCGTGCATCGGCGTCTTGCGCACCGGCTGAAACAACTCGCCCCGCGCCTCGCCGGCGATGGACCCCATCGAGATCGGCGTGTAGGGCGGGCGAAACGTCGTGGTGCCCACCTTGGGAATATCGTTGTTCAGTTCACGCGCAAGCACCGCCAGCCCGTTGATATTACTGAGCTTTCCCTGATCTGTCGCCATCCCGATCGTGGTGTATCGCTTGGTGTGCTCGACGCTCTCGTAGCCCTCGCGCGCCGCAAGCTGCACGTCGCTGACCTTCACGTCGTTCTGAAAATCGAGCCACATTTTCATGCGCCTGGCATCGCTTGCACCCTCGGGCATCAGCCAGACGGGCTGCATCGGCTGTGCCGGTTCCGCGGCGGCTTTCGCCACAGCCACCCGGCCCGCCGCCTTGCCGACCGCTTTCAGCGCCGCCCGGGCACCCGCCACGGCGCTTTCCAACGCCGCGCCGGTGGTCATGGCCCCGTCGGCATTGCCCACGGCAATCACGAAACCCTCGCCGTTGTGATCCAGCGGCGGGCGCGCCGGGTCGGGCCGGAAATGCGCCTGCGCCTCGTCCCAGTCAAGCTTGCCGCCGCAATGCGACCACAGATGCACGACCGGCGACCAGCCGCCCGACATCGCCACCGCCTCGCAGGCGATGGTCTCCAGCACCGCGCCCTCGCCGGCCTGCAGGCAGGTCTCGACCGCCCGCACCCGCTTGCCGCCCCTGACCGCGGCAATCCCGCGCCCGGCCAGCACCCTGATCCCCAGTTCGCGCGCGCGCTCGGCCAGCGGCCCGGTCGCCTCGGCGCGTGCATCCAGAATGACCGGAACCTCAAGCCCGGCCTCTTTCAGGGCGATCGCGCTCAGATAGGCGCTGTCGTTGTTGGTCACAACCACCGTCCGGTCGCCGGGCGATACCGCCCAGTTCACCAGATAGTCGCGCAGGGCACTGGCCAGCATCACGCCGGGAACATCGTTGCCGGCAAAGGCCAGCGGGCGCTCCAGCGCGCCGGTTGCCGTGATGATGCGGCGCGCCCGGATCTTCCACAGCCTGTGGCGCGGGCGCGCGTCGCCCGGCGCGTGATCGGCCACACGCTCATACGCCAGCGCAAAGCCGTGGTCGTAAACCCCGGACAGCATGCAGCGCGTCCGCAGCGTGACATTCTCCATCTTCTCAAGCGCTTGCACGGCATTGCTGATCCAGTCGTCGGCCGGCTGCCCGTCGATCACGGCGCCATCCACCGGCGCGCGGCCGCCCCAATGGGCGGTCTGCTCCACCAGCAGCACCCGCGCGCCGGTGCGCCCGGCCACCAGCGCCGCCTGCAGGCCGGCAATACCGCCGCCGGCAATCAGCACCTCCACATGCAGGTGAAAATGCTCGTAACTGTCCGCATCCCGGCTGCTGGGCGCGCGCCCCAGCCCGGCCGAGCGCCGGATCACCGGCTCGAACAGGTGTTTCCAGGCCGCCCGCGGCGCCATGAATGTCTTGTAATAAAACCCGGCCGGCAGAAACCGCGCCAGCTTGTTGTTGACCACGCCGATATCGAACTCGAGGCTCGGCCAGTGGTTCTGGCTTTCCGCTTCCAGCCCGTCGAACAGTTCGGTGGTCGTGGCCCGCTGGTTCGGCTCGAACCGCGCGCCGCGCCCAAGCCCGACCAGCGCGTTCGGCTCTTCCGCCCCGCTTGCGATCACCCCGCGCGGGCGATGATACTTGAACGAGCGCCCGAGAAGCGTCTGGCCACTGGCCAGGAGCGCCGAGGCCAGCGTGTCGCCGGCAAATCCGCGAAACCGCAGGTCGTTGAATGTAAACTCCACCGCGCGCGACCGGTCCAGCAGCCGACCGCCTTTTGAAAGCCGTGCACTCATCCCTGCCACTCCCACCCTGGAACGCGTTTTTTTATCGCCCTGACAATATCTTGCGGTGGCTTCTTCGTCTGCGCCGGATAGGTCCCGTAGACCTCGAGCGTCACCGTATTGCGCGCGGCCAGAAACCACTTTCCGCACCCATGCGCATGGCGCCAGCGCTCAAGATGCACCCCCATGGGGTTGGAGCGCTGAAACAGGTAGGCTTCGAAATCCGCATCCGCCGCGCCCGGCCCCTGCCGTTTCAGATGCGCTTCGCCACCCGGCTCAAGCTCGGTCTCGTCGGCCTCGATACCGCAACAGGGACAGGTCAATATCAACATCAAGACGCTCCGACCATTTGAAATACCCACCGGCTCATTGCTGCACCCAGTTCAGAAAGACATCGCCAAAGCCCCATTGGACAGTCGCAATCGACAGCAGGAAAATGTTGACCGAATTGATCCGGGCCGCATGCTGGCGCAGCGCCTTCAGGCGCGCTTCTTCCCGGAGATAGTCGATGACATAGCCGTGTTTGGGCATGCTGCGCGGGTCGATGCCCTCCTTGAGAACCTCAAGCTCCAACCCGTATTCGCGCAGGATGCGTTCGACGCTTGCCCGGCGCTGCAACTCGACCTGCAGCAGCCGGTCATCAAAAAACAGGATCGCCGAGGCCACACCGATCGAACCAAAGCGCTGAAACAGGACAGGTGCGCCCAGAAACACCGCAACGATGCTGCCGATCACATAGACCAGCAGCCCGCCACCGGCGACCATGCGTCCAAACCCTCTTGGCAATATGTCCAGAAACGACCGCATCACACGCACCTTTCGGCACGCGTGATGCGTGTGATCGTGTCTGGTTCGCCGACCTCAGGGCCCGGCAGTGCCATCCTTGCGGCGGGCACGGCCCGGACGCGGTTCAATTCCAGTGCCATCGGCCCCGTCGGGACCAACCGATCTGAAAAGCAGAAAAACGACACCTGCGAGCGCGACGAGCGCTGCGATAATGATCCAGTCTGTTGACATGGTTTCAATCCCACTCTTACCCGAGGGAAACCTACCCGATCTCGCGGCGGTGTCACACGGCGATACAAGGTGTTGCGGTAGACTGGGCAACAATTCGCGTATGGGCTGCGGATTGTCGCCGAGGGCGCTTTTCTGCCCCCGCCCGTCCCGGCCTGGTCCGGCGAAACCCGTGGCTCCGATAACGACCTGATTCCAAGGTCTTCCCGAAACACACTGCAGTGCCGCATCAGGGCAGCCACGGCGGCTCTCTGCGGGTTGCGACCGCGCCTGCCTGCTCGCGGGTTCATTTCAATATGTTGCATTAATGCGCCACCCCGGCTGCCACTGACTCATCTATGAAGCGCCCTTCGCGGAATCGCTCCAGCCCGAAGGCCGCCGCCAGCGGGCCGGGTTCGCCGCGCGCCACCAGCTCGGCCATCGCCCAGCCCGAGCCGGGGATCGACTTGAACCCGCCGGTGCCCCAGCCGCCGTTGATAAAGCAGTTTTCAAGCGGTGTTTTCGAGATGATCGGGCTCCGATCTCCGGTCATGTCGACGATGCCGCCCCACTGGCGCAGCATCTTCAGGCGTGAGAGCATCGGGAAGGTTTCGATCAGGGCGCGCACGGTTTCCTCGATATGGTGGAAGCTGCCGCGCTGGGTGTAGTTGTTGAACCCGTCCGCGCCGCCGCCGATCACCATTTCGCCCTTGTCCGACTGGCTCATGTAGCCGTGCACCGTGTTGGCCATCACCACCACGTCCATCGCCGGCTTGATTGGCTCGCTCACCATCGCCTGCAGCGCCACGCTTTCGATCGGCAGCCGGAAACCGGCCATCTCGGCCAGCCGCCCGGAATGGCCCGCGACCACGATCGCCAGCTTGCCGCAGCCGATGTCGCCGCGCGTCGTGCGCACACCGGTGACCTTGCCGCCCTTCTGCGTGATCCCGGTGACCTCGGTCTTTTGCAGAATGTGCATCCCCATGTCCGAGCACGCCCGCGCATAGCCCCAGGCAACCGCATCGTGGCGTGCGGTGCCGCCGCGCGCCTGCCACAGCGCCCCGAGCACCGGATAGCGCGGCCCGCCGGTCTCGATGATCGGCACGATCTGCTTCACCCGCTCGGGCCCGATGAACTCGGTTTTCACCCCCTGCAATGCGTTGGCATAGGCGGTGCGCCGGTATCCGCGCACCTCGTGCTCGGTCTGGGCCAGCATCAGAACTCCGCGCGGGCTGAACATCAGGTTGTAATTCAGCTCCTGCGACAGCCCCTCATACAGCGAACGCGCCTTTTCGTAGATCGCGGCCGACGGATCCTGCAGATAGTTCGACCGGATGATCGTTGTGTTGCGGCCGGTATTGCCGCCGCCCAGCCAGCCCTTTTCGATCACCGCGACGTTTTTCACGCCGTGGTTTCGGCCCAGGTAATAGGCCGTCGCCAACCCGTGCCCGCCGGCGCCGATCACCACGACGTCGTAACGCTCGCGCGGCTCAGGCGAGATCCAGGCGCGCTCCCAGCCGCGATGGTTGCGCAGCGCTTCGCGCACAATGGCGAAAGCAGAATAGCGTTTCATGTCGGCCGACTCCCTGTCATGCGGCACCTTGCGCACATGATACATGAAACGCTCCGCACGAAATGCCAAGACAGTGAACGGCACTTGGTCCGAAAATCGCGACATTGGCGCGTTTCGGGTTCGCGGGCCCGGTTTGATCACCCTTGCGCGAGATTGACGCAACAGCCCCTGTAGGGCCTTCCGGTCGGGCGCTGTAACGGTTAGATGGGCTGCAGGAGGCCCGAATGGATTTTTGGATAGTTGCAGCACTGATCACCGCCCTTGTCGCGGCACCGATGGCGGTCGTACTCTTGCGGCGGCGGGGCGATGCCGACGGTGCAAGCGACGTTGACATCTACCGCGACCAGCTTGCCGAGATCGACCGCGACCTGGAACGCGGCGTGCTGGAAAGCGCCGAGGCCGAGCGGCTGAAAACCGAAGTGTCGCGCCGCCTGCTCGATGCCGGACGCAAGGCGCGCACGCGTGAACACGCAAGGGCCGGCGGCAGCCCGCTGCTTGCGGGCCTCGTTGTCATTGCATTGTTTGCCGGAGCCTACCTGATCTACCGCCAGATCGGCGCGCCACTCTATCCCGACATGCCGCTCGAGCAACGCCTTGCCGCAGCCGAGGAACTGCGCAAGTCGCGGATATCGCAAGCCGAAGCCGAAGCACGGCTGCCGGCCGGCACTGTCACCGCGGATGTGTCGCCCGAGCACCTGGCACTGATGGACAAACTGCGCGCGGCGCTCAAGGACCGCCCCGACGACCTGCAGGGCCACATCCTGCTTGCCCGCAACGAAGCCGCCCTGCAGAACTTTCAGGCTGCGGCACGGGCCCAGGAACGCGTCCTGCAACTGCTGGGCCCCGATGCCACTGCCGCGGACTGGGCCGATCTTGCCGATATCCTCGTGCTCGCGGCCGGTGGATATGTGTCCCCGCAAGCCGAAACCGCACTGCGCCGCGCCCTTCAGCTTGACCCGACAAACGGCGTTGCCCGGTATTACCTCGGGGTGATGCTCGCCCAGAACCTGCGGCCCGACCTTGCCTTTCAGGTCTGGGCCGGCCTGCTTGACCAAAGCGGGCCCAATGATCCCTGGGTCGAACCGATCCGCGCCCAGATCGAAAGTGCTGCGCGCGATGCGGGCATTCGCTATACGCTTCCCCCCCTTGGGCGTGGCCCGTCGCAGGCCGATATCGCCGCAGCGCAGGACATGACCGAGGCCGAACGCCAGGAAATGATCGCGGCAATGGTCGAACAGCTTGCCGCACGTCTGGCCGATGAAGGCGGCCCGGCGACCGAATGGGCCCGCCTGATCGGCGCGCTTGGCGTGCTCGGGGATACCGACCGCGCGGCGGCGGTCTGGCGCGAATCGCAAGACGTCTTTGCCGCCTCGCCCGAAGCGCTCGCGCAATTGCGCGCCGCGGCCGAACGGGCCGGGCTGGTCGACGCGGCGCCACTGGCCCCGACAAGCGGCGAAAACGCTGACCCCGATCAGGGCGCGATGCTGAAACAGATGGCCGACGAACTGGCCGAGGAACTCGACACCAACGGGGGCGAGCCAAAGCTCTGGGCGCAGCTGATCGCCATGAAGGCGGATATCGGCGACACGCAGGACGCTTATGACTGGTGGCAAAAGGCCAAACAGAGCTTTGCCGGCAACGAGGACGCGCTCGCCCTGATCAATGGGGCGGCCACCGGCGCGGGGCTGTCACCGTGATCCACGAAACCATCGCCGATTTCGCGGCCGGCCTGCCGCCCGAGGGGGCGCTTGCCGGTCTCGACCTGGGCGACAAGACAATCGGTGTCGCGGTCACGGATCGACGGCGCTCGGTGGCCACGCCGCTGGAAACCATCCGCCGGAAAAAGTTCGGCACCGATGCCGCCCGCCTGCTTGACATCATCCGAACCCGCAATCTGTGCGGCATCGTGCTCGGCCTGCCCTTCAACATGGACGGCAGCGAAGGCCCGCGCTGCCAGTCGACCCGCGCTTTCGCCCGCAACCTCGCACGGCTGACCGATCTGCCGATCACCTACTGGGACGAGCGCCTGTCCACCGTCGCCGCCGAACGCGCCCTGCTGGAAGCCGACACCTCGCGCGCGCGCCGCTCCGAGGTGATCGACCACGTCGCGGCCGGCTACATCCTGCAAGGCGCGCTCGACCGGCTGTCGCACATGGCGGCGAACCCATGAAACCGCCGGTCTGGAAACGCGCCGAAATCGACAGCCCCTGCGTGGACATCTGCGTGATCCACCCAAAGGCGAAAATCTGCATCGGCTGCTATCGAACCGGTGACGAAATCGCCCGCTGGTCGTCCTACACCCCGCAAGAACGCAAGCAACTGATGCGTGATCTGCCAGCCCGCGCCGGACAGTTGAACAAACGTCGCGGCGGGCGCACCGGGCGCCTGCGCGACGAGAAATCGTGACCCCGCCTTCTTTTTCGCCCAAATATCCCCGCCGGAGGCGCGGCGCGCGCGGCGCATCTCATGGCTGCGGCCACCGGGACAGGTCCTCCAGCACGGGCCGAAAATACACGACAACCCGCCCCTCATCCGGCGCCACGGCCCCGTCCTGCCACGGGCTGACCCCATGCAGCGTGAGCCGGTGCAGCAGATAGGCTTCACCAACGCCCGCATGCAGCTCGACCCGCCGGCATTCCCTGAAACACCGCCGCCGCGCGGTCTTGTAGGTTTTCGTCAAGTCCACCTCGCCCCAGCGCGCCACGGGATGCTTGCGCAGCACCTCTCCCAGCGCCTGCGCCATGATCTTGTGGCTCCCCTCCCACAGCACCAGCGGGCTGGCGCCGGGGGTTGTGTCAACCAGCGGAATGCCAAGCAGAAATGCCTGCGGTTCCAACAGCTTGCGCTTGCCATCGACCATCATCAGCCCGTCGATATGCGCCGCATCCCGGCGTTTGCGAAAGTCGAAGGCGGCGGCGCTGTCTTCGCCGCGCCGAGGATAACCGGTGCGGATCGCCGACACCTGCGCGCGGTCCCAACGGACCTGCGCGCGCACCGTTTCGCGCGCGAAACATTGCGCCTGTCCCGAAAGCGGCGGCCCGCCGGCAACGGCACCGGTTTCGTCGTTGTCCAGCGCGTTCACGCCAACAAACCACGTCCGCTCGTTGCGCCACCAATGGGCGTAGTCGGGCGCCTCCAGCGTCGCGAGCGCCGCCGGGCGCACCGCCTCGACCCAGCGCGCAAGCTCGGGGTCGCGGCCAAACCGCAGCCAGCCCGTTTCGTCAAATTCCGTCATCCAAACGCCCGGCGCAGCATGTTCAGCGCAACCAGCATCAGAAAGACCGCAAACACCCGTTTCAGCGGCTTTGGATCCATCGCATGCGCCAGCCGCACGCCAAGCGGCGCCGTGATCAGCGTCATCGCGATCACCACCAGGAACGCCGGCACATTCACCGCCCCCACGGTGAACGGCGGCCGGTTTTCCGGCGCGATGTCAACCATGAGGAACCCGATCACCGAGGGCACCGCGATGATCACCCCAAAGCCCGCCGCGGTGGCCACGGCGCGGTGAATGGGCAGGCCGTAAAGGCTCATCACCGGCACCCCGAACGAGCCGCCGCCGATCCCCATCAGCACCGACAGGAACCCCAGGAGCGGCGACAGGACAGCGCGCATGATGCCGGTCGGCATCGCCGCCCCCAGCCGCCATGTCGCCCGGCCAAATCCCAGATACAGCGCCACGATCAGCGCCAGCACGCCAAAGATGCCCTGCAACACCTGCGAGCGCAGCGCCGCCACCGTCAGCATGCCGACAACGGCCCCGACCACGATCCCCGGCGCCCAGGTCCTGAGCACCTCCCAATCCACCGCCCCCTTGCGGTGATGCGCCAGCACCGAACGCACCGAGGTCACGATGATCGTGGCAAGCGAGGTCGCCAGGCAGATCTGCATCAACTGCGGGCTTTCATAGCCCAGCCCGGAAAACGCGTAGTAGAAGGCCGGCACCAGGATGATGCCGCCCCCCACCCCGAGAAGCCCCGCCATCACCCCGGCAAAAGCGCCAATCGCCAGCAGAAGCGCCAGCATCGGCAACAGTGTCATCATGTCCGGCATTCGCTATCCCTTCGCCCAGCCCCCGGCCCCCGGCCAACTGTGCGCATCGCGCCGCCAAGGTCAACCGACAGCCGCCAGCGCGCGCTCGACCAGTTCCGGCCCCGCGCCGTCCCGGTGCGCCCCCTCCGACAGGATGCGCCGCCAGGCCCGCGCGCCGGGCCGCCCGGCAAACAGCCCCAGCATGTGACGCGTGACCTGGTTCAGCCGCCCGCCCGCCGCCAGATGCGCGTCGATATGGGGCAGCATGGCCTGCACGACCTCATGCGGTGTGCGCCGCCCGGCGACACCGAAAATCTCCTGATCCACACCCAGCAGAATGTCAGACGGGTTGTGGTAGGCCGCGCGCCCCACCATCACCCCGTCCATGCCCCGCGCCAGATGCGCCCGGGCGTCGTCCAGCGAGGCAACCCCGCCGTTGAGCGACAGATGCAGTTGCGGAAATTCGCGCTTCATCCGGTAGGCAAGGTCATGATCCAGCGGCGGCACATCGCGGTTCTGCCGGGGCGAAAGCCCGTCGAGCCAGGCCTTGCGGGCATGGATCGCGAACCGCCGGACCCCGGCCGCGGCGACGGTTTCCAGAAAGGCCGGCAGCACCTCTTGCGGCTCTTGGTCATCGACCCCGATCCGGCATTTCACCGTGACCTCCACCGGGCTGGCCGCGATCATTTCCGCCGCGCATTCGGCCACGAGATCGGGCGATTTCATCAGCACGGCGCCAAACGCCCCCGACTGCACCCGGTCGGACGGGCAGCCGATATTGAGGTTGATCTCGTCATAGCCTTCATCGGCGCAAATCCGCGCCGCCTGCGCCAGTTCGCGCGGGTCCGAGCCGCCCAGCTGCACCGCCACCGGATGCTCGGCCGGATCAAACGCCAGCAGGTGCCGCGCCCCCCCGCGCACGATCGCCGGCGCCGTCACCATTTCGGTATACAGCAACGCATGGCGCGTCATCTGCCGGTGCAGGTAGCGGCAGTGGCGGTCGGTCCAGTCCATCATCGGAGCGACCGAGAATGTGGCGGCGCGTGTCAGGTCCATCGGGTCAGCCTTGCAACGGTTGGCTTGCTTAGCGCAAAGGCGGGGCGTCGGGCAAGGGGTGGCTTGCCGGTGCCGCCGATTGCGCGCAAACTGCGCGAAAAAGGACCGATCATGACAAGCATACCCGGCTTTAGCGGCCCCGAGCTTTGCGCCCTGAGCGCGCGTGACGCGGTGGCGTTGCTGCGCAAGGGCGAGGTCAGCGTGCAAGAGATGTTGCAGGCCGCCTTTGAGCGCATCGAAACCGTGGAGCCCGCGGTCAACGCGATGCCCACGACCTGCCCGGATCGCGCCTTTGCCGCCGCCAGGGCGCTGGAGGGCGACAGCAGCCACCGCGCCTGGCTGGCCGGGCTGGCGCTGGCGATCAAAGACCTGACGCCGGTTGCCGGGGTGCGCACCACCTGGGGCAATGTCGCGCTGGCCGATCATGTGCCCGACGCCAGCGACCCGCTGGTCGAGCGGCTGGAACGGCGCGGCGGCATCGTTGTCGGCAAGACCAACACGCCGGAATTCGGCGCCGGCGCCAACACGTTCAACGAGGTGTTCGGCATGACCCGCAACCCGTGGGACACGCGCAAGAACGCCGGCGGCTCTTCGGGGGGCTCGGCCGTGGCGCTGGCCACGGGCGAAGTGTGGCTCGCGCATGGCTCGGACCTGGCCGGCTCGCTGCGCACACCGGCGGCCTATTGCGGCGTCGTCGGCCTGCGCCCCAGCCCCGGCCGCGCCGGCGGCGGCCCCGCCCCCGCGGCCTTCCTGATGGAAGGCATCCCCGGCCCGATGGCGCGCACTGTCGATGATCTCGCACTGTTTCTTGACGCCATGACCGGGTTCGACGCGCGCCAACCGCTGAGCCTCGACGAACCGGCCACCTCCTTCAGCCATGCGCTGAGCCGCCCGATGGACGCCCCCCGCATCGCCTTTTCCGAGGATCAGGGCGGCTTTGCCCCGGTCGAGCCCGAAATCCGCGCCGTGCTGCGCGCCGCGATGGACGCGGTGGCGGATGCCGGCGCCACGGTGCAAGACGCCTGGCCCGACCTGCCCAGGTTGCACGACACCTATGTCACCCTGCGCGGGCTGCATTACGCAAGCGTCAACGCGAAACTGCCGCCCGAGGTGCAGGCCCAGTTCAAGGACACCCTGCGTGAAAACACCGCGTTCGGGCTGAACATGCCGGCCAGCGCGATTTTCGACGCCCAGGCCGACCGCACGGTTCTTTATCACCGC
This sequence comes from Marinosulfonomonas sp., assembly GCA_026989405.1. Classification (GTDB taxonomy): domain Bacteria; phylum Pseudomonadota; class Alphaproteobacteria; order Rhodobacterales; family Rhodobacteraceae; genus JAJRUE01. The sequence continues at coordinate 14,997 of JALSJL010000298.1, forward strand.
ATGCGCGACTTTCTTCAGGGCCACGACGTGTTCGCGATCCCGGTGGTCGGGCTGGAACCCGGACCGGTGGAAGAAGAATACCCGCAATCGGTTGATGGCG
>JALSJL010000299.1 GCA_026989405.1 Marinosulfonomonas sp.
ATGCACGATGAAACGCGACGTCAGAGGCGCAGAAGGCCTGATCGGACAGATCGGGCTGCGATTGGCGGGTGATCTCGGCCTGCATGGCGGCCAGGTGGTCGGAGCCCCGGCGCGCGGCGGCCAGAGGCGCGCAGGCGCGTTCCAGCGCGAAGCGGGCTTCGCAGGCGGTTTCGAAGTCAACGGCGTTCATCGACAAGAGCAAGGTCGAGGTCGTGACATGCTGGGCATAGGCGTCCTTGTAAGTCAGCCGGTTCACGAAAGCACCGCCGGTGGCGCCGCGCTGGGTGCGGATCAGGTTTTGCGCCGCCAGCCTTTTCAGAGCCTCGCGCACCGTGGGTCTTGAAACACCGAACTGTTCGGCCAGTTCACTTTCCGAGGGCAGGCGGCTGTCAACGATCAGGGTGCCCGCAACGATGGCGTCGCGGATCGCGCCGGCGATCTGGGCCGAAAATTCCCGGTCGGTCTGGAGCTTGGTTTTCATGATCCCAATTGTCAGACATTAATTGTTTGACAATTAAACCCGGCGGACGGAAAAAAGCAACAAGGACGTCAGGACCGCGGGGAGTGATGAGCGACAGGACAACCAATATCATCAGCGCGCGGGCTCTTGGCTGGCTGGGATTTTATGCGTTGATCCTGCTGCTTTGGGCGCTGACCTATGAAATGGCGCGCTCCGGCGGCGGCTTTCTGTGCGGCCCCGAAACGGTCCGTCTGTTGCCGCTTGGGGGGCTGGGTGCGCTCTGGGCGATGTGGGCGGTGATGATGGCCGCGATGATGCTGCCGACGATCGTGCCAACGCTGCGCGCCTATCAGAACCTGCCCGGCGGGGCCGGTGCAACCGTTGCCGGCTGGTGGGCGGTGGTCGCGGGATACGCGGGGGTCTGGCTGATCGGCTCTGCCGGTTTTGCCGCGGCGCAGGTCATGGCGCTCAACAACGGCTGGATCGACCTGACCGGGGTTGTCGGCTCTCCTTTTGCGGCGGCGGCGCTGTTTGCGCTGGCCGGGGGCTGGCAGTTCACGCGTGCAAAAGAGGTCTGCCAGGACGCCTGCCTGTCGCCAATGGCCTATTTTCTGACCAACTGGCGCCCGGGCGTGCCTGGCGGGGTGCGCATGGGCGTCGACGTCGGGCTGGTCTGCGTCGGTTGCTGCTGGGCAATCATGGCGCTGGGTTTCGTCGGCGGGGTGATGAGCTTGCTCTGGATGGGGCTGGCCACGCTGTTCATGGTCGCCGAAAAGCTGCCCGAGTTCGGCATGCGCCTGCGCCGGCCCGCGGGCGGCGCGTTGATTGCGGCGGCTGTTTTCATGGCGGCGCGCGGGTTCGGATTGATTTAGGACAACAAGGAGAAAGACGATGCTGGATGCGAATACCGAAAGCCATCCCATGCGCCGGGTGAAAGAGCCGGCGAACTGGGCGATCAAGGGAGAGTTGTTCCTGAACTGCAACTGTACGGTCTTTTGCCCCTGCGTCGTCAGCCTTGGCCAGCACCCGCCGACCGAGGGCTATTGCCAGACCTGGATGGCCATCGCCATCGACGAAGGCCATTTCGAGGGCGAGAGCCTTGCCGGCCTGAACGTGGCGCTGCTGGTGGATATTCCGGGCCGCATGAGCGAGGGCAACTGGAAGGTCGCGGTCTATGTCGATGAAAGCGCGTCGGATGCCGCCTATGAGGGGTTGCTGAAGATCCTGTCGGGCGTGGCCGGCGGCACCACCGGGCTGTTCACCATGCTGGTCAGCGAAATCATCGGCGCCGAGCGCGAAAAGGTGGTGATCAGGCGCGAAGGCACGCGGCGCTCGGTCGAGGTCGGGCGCAAGATCCAGGGCGAGATCGAGATGATCCCCGGCGCCACCCCCGGCGAGCCGGTGGTGATGACCAACACGCAATACTGGATGGGGCCGAACGTGATCGCGGCGCGCGGGCTGAAAAGCAAGCTGCGCGACTATGGCCGGGTCTGGGACCTGTCGGGCAAGTCTGCCGAGATCTGCGCGATCGACTGGAGCGGCACGCGCAAATGATCACGCCGGATTATTGCCGCACGATGGCGCGCTACAACGCCTGGCAGAACCGCAGCCTTTACGGCGCGGCGGATGGCTTGGATGATTCGGCACGGCGGCTTGACCGGGGGGCGTTTTTCGGCTCGATCCATGATACCCTGTCGCATCTGTTGTGGGGCGACACGATCTGGATGAGCCGGTTTGACGGCTGGGACGCGCCTGACGTTTCGATCAGCGACAGCGGCCG
>JALSJL010000300.1 GCA_026989405.1 Marinosulfonomonas sp.
TCGACCCTGCGCTGCGGCCCGCCCCTCTGTATCTGCGCCCCGCCGACGCCGCCCCGGCGCGTGACCTCGCGCCAAGATTGCTGCCGTGACAAAGCCCTCGGCCGCGTGGCTGGCGCGCGTCCACGCCGCCTGTTTCACATCCCCCCGCCCCTGGACCCGGGAAGAGTTTTCCGACATGCTGGCCAACCCGAACGCGGTGGTTATCTGCCGGCCTGCCGGATTTTGCCTGGCACAGACCGCCCTGGATGAGGCCGAACTTCTTACGCTTGCCGTTCTGCCCGAGGCCCGTCGCAAGGGTGTCGGGAAAAGCCTTTTGGCATCCCTTGAAACGGCATTGGTCCAGGCCGGAGCCACGCGGTTGTTTCTTGAGGTTTCCGAAGACAACCGGGCTGCCCTTGCGTTGTATCGATCCGCAGGGTTTCACCCGACCGGCCGGCGAAAGTCGTATTATCGCGACCGAAAAGGGACGTCGGCCGATGCACTGATTCTCTCCAAAATGCTGATGCGCCCTGTTCCGGGGTGCGACAGTTAGCAGGCGAACGAGCCTAATAGCCTGGCTTCATGGCCCAATCCCCGGCCATCACGCAAAACGCTATTGACGCTGGCCGGCCGCTACGGCCTTAATGCTGGATGACCAATCGAGATCTGCTCGTTTACATTGGGGTGTTGGCAAACAGTCGACATCCCCAAAAATACTAACTGGGAGAAAAAAATGACCCTCATGAAAAAATTCCTCGGCGCGGCGGCAACCCTGGCGATCAGCGCCACGGCGGTGCTGGCCGACCCTGCAATCGTCTTTGATCTTGGCGGCAAATTCGACAAGTCGTTCAACCAGTCGGCTTTCGAAGGCGCAACCAGGTGGGCGGAAGAAACCGGCGGTTCGTTCCGCGAGATCGAGCTTCAGTCGGAAGCACAGCGCGAACAGGCATTGCGCCGTTTCGCAGAAGCCGGCAACAACCCGATCGTGATGGCCGGCTTTGCCTTCGCCTCGGCGCTTGAAGAAGTCGCCAAGGACTTCCCGGACACGAAATTCGTGATCATCGACATGGTCGTCGATCAGCCGAACGTGCGTTCGGTTGTCTTCAGCGAACATGAAGGCTCCTACATCGTCGGTGTGGCTGCGGCCAAGGCCTCCAAGAGCGGCACGGTCGGCTTTATCGGCGGCATGGACATCCCGCTGATCCGCAAATTCGGTTGTGGCTATGCGCAGGGCGTGAAGGCAACCAACGGCGATGCGACCGTCATTCAGAACATGACCGGCACGACACCCGCTGCCTGGAATGACCCGGTGAAGGGGGCTGAACTGACGAAGGCCCAGATCGCACAGGGTGCCGACGTCGTCTTTGCCGCGGCCGGCGGAACCGGCGTCGGGGTGCTGCAAACCGCAGCCGACGAAGGCATCTATTCGATCGGGGTGGACGCCAACCAGAATTACCTGTTCCCCGGTTCGGTGCTGACCTCGATGGTCAAGCGTGTGGACCAGGCTGTCTACAACGCCTTCCAGGACGGCCCCGACATGGAAACCGGTTTCATGGTCATGGGCCTGGCCAATGGCGGTGTCGACTACGCACTTGATGAATACAACGCCGAGATCTTTACCGACGATATCAAGGCCGCGGTGGACGCCGCCAAGGCCGGCATCATCGACGGCTCGATTTCGGTGCACGACTACACGTCGGACAACACCTGCCCGGTTGAATAAGGGTTTCCCTTATGGGTGAGGCAAACACGAAGGGGCGGCAGGAAACTGCCGCCTCGGCCATAGAGCTTCGCGGCATCTCCAAGGCCTTCGGGCCGGTGCAGGCGAACAAGGACATTTCAATCAATGTCGCCAAAGGCACGGTTCACGGGATCATCGGCGAAAACGGCGCCGGGAAATCCACGCTGATGTCAATCCTTTACGGGTTTTACAAAGCCGATGCCGGCGAAATATTCATCAACGGGCAAGAGACCAGGATTCATGACAGCCAGGACGCCATTGCCGCCGGTATCGGCATGGTCTTCCAGCATTTCAAGCTGGTCGAAAACTTCACCGTTCTGGAAAATATCATTCTTGGCGCCGAAGCCGGGCCACTGTTGAAAGAGTCGCTTTCCGATGCCCGGGAGACGCTGATTTCACTGGCCGAAGAATACGAGCTCAACGTCGACCCGGACGCCCGTGTCGAAGACCTTTCCGTCGGCCACCAGCAGCGCGTGGAAATCCTGAAGGCTTTGTATCGCCAGGCCGAGATCCTGAT
>JALSJL010000301.1 GCA_026989405.1 Marinosulfonomonas sp.
GACATCGCCGCGCGTCGCACCGAGCTGGAAAGCCAGCTTGCAGAACTTGAAGCCCCGGTTCGGCGCGCCGAAGAGGCCTTCAGCCGTGCCGATGGCCTGATCGGCGAGATCGACACGCTGATCCGCGAACGCCAGGCTGCCCGGTTTTTCGAATTGACACCATCCCCGGCCAACCCGGTTTTGTGGCCCCAGGCGTTCAGCGAAGTGGCCGACATGCTGTTGACGCTGCGCTCCGAAATGAAATCGGCCTGGTCTTCGGCGGCCGGGCAACTGACCCTGCGCGAAAACCTTCCGATCATCGCAATCTTCCTTGTTGCTGCGGTGCTGCTGCTGTGGCGCGGACAAAACTGGGTCGAGCGCATTGCCCGCCGCCTGAAGGGCGTGGGCCCGGCCGCGGCACTGCGCGACTTTGTCGTGTCACTGGGTCAGGTTGTCCTGCCCATTGCCGGCGTCCTGGCGCTGGTCAAGGCATTGGCGGGCACGGGGCTGCTTGGGTTTCGTGGCGAGAATGTCGTCGAAGGGCTCGTGTCCGCCTTTATCGGCATGTTCATCGCCCGTTGGCTTGCGCTGCGGCTGTCGCAGCAAACGGGCAGCGGCATACTGAAGCTTGCGCCTGACGACGCGGCGAGGTTCCGGCGCCAGGCCGGCGCGCTCGGCTTTCTCTGGGGCGCGCACCAGCTTGTGGACAGCATCGTGCGGTTCGGGGATTTCTCGGAAGCGGCGCGCATCGTTCTGGTGTTTCCGCTGGTGGTTCTGGCGGGTTTCCTGCTGGCGCGCGTGGGGCGGACATTGCGCCGGAGCGTGGCGTCCGATCCGGTCGATACGGACACTGACCGGACGTTTCGCGCCAGCGTCGTCGACATGCTTGGCCGCGCGTTGATGGTCGTCGGCCTGGTCGGGCCGGTCGCCTCACTTGCCGGCTACACCACGGCCGGGCCGGGTATTGTGTTTCCCACGGTGTTGTCGCTGGGATTGCTGGCCTTTCTGACCATCGTCTCCGGGGTGCTTCGCGACCTCTTTGCCGTTGTTTTGGGCGTAGGGGAGGACCGCGCGGGGGAAGCCCTGACCCCGGTGCTTCTCAGTCTTGTCCTGTGGATTGCCTCGCTGCCGCTGTTTGCGCTGATCTGGGGGGCGCGGGTGTCTGACCTGACCGAGGCCTGGACCAGCTTCATGGAAGGCTTCCAGATTGGCGATACCCGCATTTCCCCGACCAACTTTCTGACCTTTGCCGTGGTCTTTGCCATCGGCTACATGATCACCCGTGTCTTGCAATCGGCGCTGCGATCCTCGATCCTCCCGAAAACCGGGATTGATCCGGGGGGCCAGTCGGCCATCGTGTCGGGTGTGGGATATGTCGGGGTATTCCTGGCCGCCGTTGCTGCAATCACCGCAGCCGGCATCGATCTTTCGTCCCTGGCCATCGTCGCCGGCGCCCTGTCGGTCGGTATCGGTTTCGGCCTGCAGAACATCGTGTCCAATTTCGTGTCGGGGATCATCCTGCTTATCGAACGCCCGATTGCCGAAGGCGACTGGATCGAGGTTGGCGACCAGATGGGCACGGTGCGCGAGATTTCCGTGCGCTCGACGCGGATCGAAACCTTTGACCGCTATGACGTGATCATCCCGAACGCCGATCTGGTGTCGGGAACGGTGATCAACTACACGCACACCAACCTCGTGGGACGCGCTGTCATCAAGGTGGGTGTCGCCTATGGCAGCGACACGAAACGGGTTTCGGACATCTTGCAGGAAATTGCGGCGGCGCATCCGATGGTGCTGCTGAACCCGGCGCCGGCGGCCCATTTCGTCGGCTTCGGTGCCGACAGCCTGGATTTCGAGGTGCGCGCCCTTCTGCGGGACGTGAATTTCATCCTGACGGTGAAAAGCGACATACACCACGAGATCGCCCGCCGGTTTGCCGAAGAAAATATCGAAATTCCCTTTGCACAGCGCGACATCTGGTTTCGCAACCCGGACGCCCTGCGGGGCGGACCGGACACCGGGGGCAAGTCAGATGAGTAAAGCGGTTTTCAGGCGCCTGTCGCTGCGCCGGAGCTTTCCCGAGCCGCCGGCAAATTGCAACCTGCACAGTGGGGCCGATGCCGCCGGCGCGACCATGCCCTTTCGAGATGACAGCCGGTAGCACATGAAAGGCGCATGACAATGAAATTTCTGTTGACCAATCGCACGCTGACCATGGTTCTGCTGCTTGTCACGATCGTGGTCAGCTACCTTGGTTTTCGGTTCTTTTACGACGTCAGCGACAGTTTTCCGTTTTCACAAGAGCTGATCCTTGTCTTCATCGGCGCTGTGGCGACCGTTCTGATCACGGCCCTGCTGCTCAATCAGCAAACCGAGCTCGAGCTGCGAAAGGAAGGGCAGGTGCTGCTGCTCGACCAGAAAGGCAACACGTACACGGCCCTGATCGAACACATCGGCGAGATTGTCGAAAAGGGCAAGATGACGGCGCAGCAGCTGGCCGAGCTGCGCGTGCTCAATCACAAGCTCGCAATGATCGGCGGGGCCGGGGTGATCCGGCAATTCAATCAGGTTCTCGACCAGTTGGACGCCGCCGTTCGGGATCAGAAGATCGCCGAAGCCGAAAAGGACCGGATCATGCGCGAAGTGGCCGTGCTGACCTACCACATGCGACGCGACCTTTTGGGGCGCATTGCCGGGGATGCCGACGGAAATCTGCTTGAAGACATCATCGCAAACAATGCCGACCTTGAAAGTGACGGGGCCGAAAACTGATCCGGCCCCGAAACGTGATCATCCTTGCGCTCAAGCAGCGGTGATCGGCTGTTTGCGCAGCAAGAGGCCCAGCCAGATTTCCAGAATGCCATGAAGCAGGGCGTAAAAGCCGATCAGCCAGCCCAGGGTCACGATGCTGGCGGCCGGGTTACTGAACAGGATGACCGGAATCGCGATGCCCAGGGCCAGGCTGACAAGGCCGGACAGTCCCAACAACCATTCCCCCTCGATTTCCTTGCGCAGGCGGATTGCGGCAATCAGTTCGAACAGGCCGGTCGTGATCGACCAGATAGAGATCATCGCCCAGACGAATGCAGTCATGGAAATGACCGAGATCCCCGGCAGCACCAGAACGATGATCCCCGTGAACACCCCGAGAACGCCGCGGAGCAACAGCGGCCAGAAATTATCGGATGCGGTGCCGCGCTGGCGGATTGCGGCGACCACGGACAGCAAGCCGTCGGCCAAGGCAAAGGCGCCGAACAGCATGGTCATGGCGAATACGGCCCCGACCGGCATGCGAAACGCCAGCAGGCCGAAAATGACGGTGACTATGCCGCTGAAGACAATCCACCCCCATCTGGGTTTCAGAATTGCGACGACTGTGGTGCTGTCAGGCACCGGAGTCTGTGTGGTTGTAGTACTCATTTTTCATTGTCCTTTTGAAATTGAAAATGGCCGCCATCCACGACGGCTGTCTTGGCCCGGCGTTACGTAGGGTGAAGTGGCTTGGCGTCAAGATTGTGTGAGAAGAAATAACAGTGGCGCACAGACACTATTGCCGATAGCCGACCTGGAAACAATACCGCCTGGATGTACATGGGGCGAAGCCGGCGGCGGCGCTTGATCTGCAATATTTCGATGGCGAGTCTCTTGCATATCGATATAAAATCAAGCTAGGAAGCCCGCGCACGGAGAGGTGGCCGAGTGGTCGAAGGCGCACGCCTGGAAAGTGTGTAGGCGGGAAACCGTCTCCAGGGTTCGAATCCCTGTCTCTCCGCCACAAACAATTCGCGAACCCAAGACGAGGCCCCAGCGCGGGCCTTTTTTCTTTTTGTTTCAAAGGGGTTTAGCGATGCCATCCGACTTTCGGAGACTGGCCGTTCGCTCGGAATTGGTCTCTGAACGCCCGGCGTCTCTTTCCACCCGCCCTTCCACCAAATCGAGACGCATTCAAAAATAGGCGTATTTTCAGTTAGTTGTCGAGAATGGATTGCGCCGGGGTTGAAGCAGGTGCGATCACTGTCGAAGCGAACGGAGACACCCGAAGGCGGCGTGGTTCTGCGGGGTGGTGCGAACGCTTGGAAGAAACCTTTGATTGAGTGCCAAACTCGGGACTCGCCGGAAGCGATACAGTGGAAGCTCACGAGTTTAGGTGTGAACTACGAACCTAAGTCCTTACCGAGTTCTTGCGCAACCACGAGCCTCCGACGCGGATCCGTTTCTTCGGCATTCCCTTGGATCCATGCGAGAATGTGCTGCGCGTCCTCTGCGGAAAGCATTGCATCACGAGAAACGCGGAAGCTAGCCATGCGTTCGAGATCGCGCGGTCCCAGCATTGAGTTGTCTAGATACGTTCGGACTGAGAAAACCGGCATTGGGTCCGGAAAGTATGACTTGGAAGCGGCATTTACGCGAAGGGTGCGCAGGACCAGCGCCCCATCACCGTGCGGGATCAGCATGTCGTAAGTCACTCCATCCTTCAGTTTGGACAGATTGTGTTCGATGCCTGATGACAGAATGGAACGCAAGGACCGCGCTTTTTGTAGGATCTCGATAGCGTCGGTTTTTATCGTTTCCGGGGTCGAAGCCCCACGCTCCAATAATCTGGAAATGGTATGGTGAGAGATGTTGGCCGCGATATTGATATTTGCGCTGACTTCCTGAGCCCACGCAAAAAACAAAAGGTCGGCTAGAATGACCGATCGTTCTGAAAAAGCCTTCTCCTCGCCGCTGGTCATGGCGAAGACCTCTGTTTCACGGGCTGATGCCAATCTGACAGCGAAAACGGCCTTCATGACTTTGTCCCACTGGGCCAAATGGACAGGGCCAAACGCGGGTCGCACGTGTTTGGAGATGCGCTCGATCACGCGTCCCGGCTTTTTCGATGGCACAGAGTTGCGGAAAGCGGACACCGCGGCTGAGCTGCGTGGCGAGTTCAACCAGTCAGTTACCACGCTGAGGTCTGGACGATCCGCAATGAACTTCGTAGCGTGCCCATCAGCAAGTTTTTTGTACATGTCCTGCGCTCCAGGCCGCCAAATAATTGTCACAGTATCAACAAGATGAAAGGCCAAAGTCCAGACTGAGGTGAACTTGGGAGTGTCGTAAGGCAAACCGCTGATTAAAGGAGCTTTGGATTAACCTATGCGTAGACCCTTGGACTCGGGCAAGACGCTCGTCGATAACAATGCGGGCCGATGTAGCTTTACCAAGTATGGCGGCGACCGTAGTTTTTTAACCATGATCTTTGTGCGCGTCCGCGTGTTTTTGGCACCCGCTGGGGTTGCGGGATAAGGCTCGGAAACTGCATATGAACAATCTAACTCAGCGGCTTATCGAACCTCCTTTAGAGGAGCTTTCGAAATTACGACAAGAATTGACGCCAGGCGAAAGGCAGGTTTTTGAATTCTTCAACAAGAATCTTGACCCCAAATGGGAGATATACGTCCAACCTCATCTCAATGGCCTGCGTCCCGACTTTGTCTTGATGCATCCCAATATCGGGATTGCGGTATTCGAGATTAAGGACTGGAACCTTGATGCGGTGGAATATTATCCCAAGCGTGTAAATCAGCATCGGGTTGAGCTTTGGGCAAAAAAAGATGGACGTGTATTCTCTCATGAACGAAGCAATCCTTTTGCTGCAGTAGCTCGATACAAAGAGCGGATATATAACCTATACTGCCCTAGATTGCAGTAGAACGCAGGCTTTGCGGCCATCACCGGCGGAGTGATCTTTCCGTTCGCAGACGGTAATCGCGTACGCGCTTTACAGAAAGAATTTCTTGGTGACAGCGAAGCTAAGTCGGCGGATCGATATTTGCCGGTGAGTGGACGCCAAGAATTGATGAGCGGCAACCTGGGGATAATCTTTCCCGACGCAACGTTATCGCACTCTGGAATTATGCGCCCTGCACTTGCCGATGATTTGCGAGGATGGCTGGTAGAACCTGATTTTGCAAAAGAGCAGAGAAAGGCCCTGACGCTCGACAGTCGCCAGCGCGAGCTTGCAGACTCGCGGACTAAGTCCGGGTATCGAAGGATCAAAGGTCCTGCCGGGTCGGGGAAGTCGCTTGTACTGGCGGCGAGGGCATCTCGTCTGATATCAGAGAACAAGTCTGTTCTAATAGTCACGTTTAACATCACGCTCTGGCACTACCTACGCGATCTTGTTGTGAGAGGTGCGGCATCGCGTGGACGGATACAGAACGTTGTTTTTGCCCACTTTCACGATTGGTGTAAGGACGTATGTCTCGAAGCCGAAATGGGAGAGGCATATGATGAGTTGTTCAAGCCGGTCTGGCCTATCAATTCCGAGATAGACAAGGTTCGGGCTAGAAAACTGCCGGCGTCAAAGGAAAGAGAGCTCCTGAAGCCGCTTCTGCGAGAACTGAACAGGGTTCTCACGCCAAACTTGAACGTCCATGTGCCGACCCTTGCCGCTGAAGCCGCCAAGAGTTCTGGCACCAACAAGTACGATGCAATCCTTGTTGATGAGGGGCAGGACTTTCTCCCGTTGTGGTGGAGCGCCCTTCGAAACAGCCTAAGATCAAATGGCGAGATGCTGCTGGTAGCGGATGCCACTCAGGACATCTATGGCACTGCCCGAAGCTGGACCGATGAAGCCATGACGGGTGCCGGCTTCACCGGCGACTGGTCAAGGCTTGAAGTCAGCTATCGGCTCCCGCTCGACGCGCTTGTCGCAGCTAAGGATTTCGCAACAAAGTTTCTACCAAAGGACATGATCGATCTCCCGGATGGGGCTCAAGGAAACCTAGAGGTCGAGCCCTGCACATTGAGATGGATTCAATGCGAGCCGGAGGTCTCCGAACGTCAATGTGTCGATGCGACCCTTGCGATGATGCGTGAAACCGGAAAGGCGGGGCTCGCAAACGCGGACATAACTTTCATATGCAATGACATAGATTTTGGCCGACGGGTTGTCGATGAGCTAGGCACCTACAGTGGTGTCCGCACGGTCCACACATTTGAGAGAAGCAAACTTGAGCAGACCAGGAAGAAGATGGGTTTCTTCATGGGGGATGCGCGGGTCAAGGCAACAACGTTGCATAGCTTCAAAGGATGGGAAGCTCGGCTCTTGGTAGTTCACGTCGGCCATGCTGTCGGTAGCGATGGTTTGGCTTCCGTTTATGCTGCGTTGACACGTCTCAAACGCAGCCCTGAGGGGAGCTGGTTGACCGTAGTTTGCTCGGCGCCCGAGCTGGCAGAATATGGACGGACGTGGGCGCATCACACAGACATAACGAAGCCCAGGGCATTGGAAGACAGCCCTCAAATCGGAGCAATGGAAGGTCTGGTCCAGTTTCGATCGGATCAATAATTCCAGGGTTTGAGGTTCGCTTGGCTGTCAATCAGCGTAAACTGAGTACTTTCGACACCTGCTTCTCCCACGCCTCTCCTGCCGTAAAACAAAGATCGTAGAGGCTGACCGCTGAAGTCTCCCGCCCGCAGGTCAGCCGCTTCAACACTTCAGGCGCGAGGTAAGCCAGTCGCAACTGGCGGCTGACATGACGCTCGGCCAACCCAACCGCCTCAGCCAGTTCCTGTATTGTGGCGAACTCGCCCGCATCCATGCGCCGCCGCCAGCCCCAAGCTCGGCCGATGGCGCGCAAGACATGCGCATCCTGTGTCTGGTCTTCGCTGGGCTGATAGTTGGCGGGCGGCATGATCTTGGGCCGCCCATTCTTTTTGCGCACCTTTAAGGGGATCAGGATCCGGATCGTGTCGTTGGGCTTGGTCATTCAGCGGCCTCCAGATTGTGCGGCGCGACCATCTCGCGGATGACGCCCGAGATGCCCTCGCGCCGGATGTCCACCTCCAGCCCCGCAGCCGTGACGGTGATGCGCCGCACGACCAGCTGGATGATCCGGGCCTGCTCGGCCGGAAACAGCTGCGCCCAGAGGGCGTCGAATTCATGCAGGGCCGCGATGGCGTCGGCCTCGGAAACGCTGGCCTGATCCTCTTTCAGCGCTGCCAAGGCCTGCGTCACCACCTCGGGGGTCTGCAGAATGCGCCGGACTTCGGTCACGACCGCGTCCTCGACCATCCCGGCCGCCAACCGCGTGGGGGCAGTCTCTTCGCCGGTCTCGCGGTTGCGGATCACGTCCATCGACACATAGTAGCGGTAGAGCTTCGCGCCTTTGCGGGTCGCGGTGGGTGTCATGGCCGCCCCCGTTTCACTGAAGATCAGCCCCTTCAGCATCGCGGGGGTTCGCGATCGGCTGTTGTTGGCGCGTTTGCGGGGGCTTTCCTGCAGGATGGCGTGGGCCCGGTCCCAAAGATCATCGTCGATGATCGCGTCGTGCTCGCCGGGATAGGCCTTGCCCTTGTGCACCGCCTCACCACGATAAACGCGGTTGTTCAGCAGCCGATAAAGGTAGCCCTTGTCGATCAGTGTGCCTTGCTTGTTGCGGAACCCGTCGCGCCGGAGTTCGCGGGCCAGCGCTGTGGCGGACCCGAGCTCGACAAACCGCTCGAAGATACGGCGGACCGATACAGCCTCGTCGGCATTCACCACCAGCTTGCGATCCCGCACATCGTAACCGAGCGGCACGTAGCCGCCCATCCACATGCCCTTCTTGCGCGAGGCGGCGACCTTGTCGCGGATGCGCTCGGCTGTCACTTCGCGTTCGAACTGCGCGAAGCTGAGCAGGATGTTCAGCGTCAGCCGACCCATCGAGGAGGTGGTGTTGAAGGATTGCGTCACCGAGACGAAAGTCACGCCGTTGCGGTCGAAGATCTCGACCAGTTTGGAAAAGTCCATCAGCGAGCGGCTGAGGCGGTCGATCTTGTAAACGACGACCACGTCGATCAGCCCGTCCTCAATGTCAGCGAGAAGCTGCTTCAGGCCCGGGCGTTCGAGATTGCCGCCGGAGAAACCGCCGTCGTCATAGCGATCGCGGATCGCAGCCCAGCCCTCGGATCGCTGGCTGGCGATGTACGCCTCACAGGCCTCTCGCTGGGCGTCGAGACTGTTGAATTCCATGTCGAGCCCTTCCTCGCTCGACTTCCGGGTGTAGATGGCGCAGCGCAGGCGTCGGTTGGGTCGGTTCGGTAAATCCATCATGTTTCCGGCCCTCCGCTTACGCTTCGGGCGTTCGGCACTGCCATCGATCCACCGGATCGATGGCTGGCCTGCGGCCACCGCGCCTCACCCTCCCGCTTGCGTTCGCGCAGGCCGAAAAAGCGATAGCCATTCCAGCGCGTTCCGGTGATGGCACGGGCCACGGCCGAGAGCGATTTGAATTTCCGGCCTTGCCAATCGAACCCGTCCTTCAGGACCGTCACCGTATGCTCGACCCCATCCCATTCCCGGATGAGCCTGGTACCTGCCACGGGATTGCGAGGATCGGCGATCCGGTTCTTCCTGCGGGCGACGCCTTCGACCTCATCGGCCAGCAGATCCAGCATGCGGCGGGTCTCCCGGTCGGGTCCGCCGTAGGTCAGCTCCTGGATACGATAGGCAAGACGGGTTTCGAGAAAGGTCCGGCTGTTGTTCGGCGCGGCTGTGCCGATGAGCCTTTCCCATTCGGCCTTCAACTCCCTGACCGACATGGTTTTCAAGGCGGCAAGGCGCGCCAGGACAGTTTGATCGGTCGAGGGGTCCTGGCCGGGTTTGGGCGGCGTTATCTTACTCATTTGCTTCATCAATTCCTCCGATGCGGATACGTTTTGCACGTCGACCACCGCTCTTTCTGGGCGGCAAGTCCACGAAACTGTCTCCGCTGTCGGCAGATAAAGAGCTGGACTTCGCGGTGTTCAGGCGAATGACGCCGGTGGCCAGAATGCGGCCGAGCTCCGCGAGGCGCGCCTCGGACGACATGCTCTCGGGGCACAGGGGATTGGGCCCCGAAACCGGGCCGGTTGATGTGGGTGACATGGCGACTTTTCGCGATTGAGTTGATGGGCATAATCTGTCGCAAAAAGTCAAAAATATCAAGTATATCCGTATGTTACGGACAACATCGACGCTTGCGTATTGCCGCGAAATCCTGCGTAGCGGGCATGACGGACCGATGATCGATGGCCGCGGATTCCGGCCCGAATCACCGGGTTCAGTTGCCCATGAACTTGTCGTAGCTGTCCAAGGTCGGCTCTTCCTCCAGCTCTGCCAACTCCCGGCGTGACGGCGCCCTGTCGGGATAGAGGAGCAGCGAGATCGTCATCTGGTCGTTGCTGGGCGAAAACACCGTCATTTCGTGGACGGGCTCAGACCCCAGCCAGACACCGGCGGGATGCCGAACCCCATGGCGGCCGGTCTCCATGTCAACGTCACGCGCGGCGAGCGAGGCGGCTGGCAGCTCGATCACGGTCTGCCGAGCGGCATAGTAGATACCGGATTTGATCAGCGGTTCGCTGGACCAGGCCCAATCGATGAAACCTTCCTTGCCAACGACGATCATGGCGCGCTTGTCGGTGATGGTCATCCATTTCAGGATCGCGGCAGTGAGGGATACGGCATAGCGGTCGGCCAGCTCGGTCATGACGTCGATGTCGATGGCACGGCCTTTGATCCGGGCCCGGAAATCGTCGAGCGGCATGAGCAGGTAGGAGGCGAAGGTATTGGCCTCCGCCTCGATCCTGTTCCGGGCGGAATCCCAGTCGGCCATGTTGCGATTGGTGCACTGGAGTCCACCGGGATTGGCCTGCCGGTGCAGAAGGTAATGCCCCAGTTCGTGGGCCAGCGTGAAATTCCGCCGCCCCGGTGAGCGGATAGCCTTGTTGTAGATGATGCCCCATTCGCCGGAGCCGCTGGGATGCGGCATCAGCATGCCTTCGACGCCTTTGGACAGGTCCAGCCCGCCCACCATGGTGATCGGCGCCTCCGGAAACACCTGCCGCGAGAAATCCTGCGCCAGCGCGGCCACGTCGATCGGAAACCGCGGCAGCCCGTGCGCTGCCTGATGCAGCGACAGAATCTTCGTCAGACGGATTGCCCACCCCTGTGGCGTCGTGGGCAGGCTCAATCCTTCTTCCCCCACATGTCGATCATCTGGTTGATCTTCTGCTGATCCTCGGGGTCGAGCTTTCTGAATTTGCGGAAGAAGGCTTCCTTCAGAACCTCGTCGCTTGGTTCCTCGCTTTCATCAAGAAGGTAGTCGGTCGTCACTTCGAGGGCCTGCGCAATTCGGGTCAGCTTTTCGCCGGACGGTTTTCGCGTATCGCGGTTCTCGAGTTCCCAGATGTAGCTCTTGCTCGAGTCGGTCAGTTCGGCGAGCTTGTCGAGGGAGTATCCCTTTTCCTGGCGGTGGCGCTTGATCTTGGCGCCGAGGGACGTGGTCATCGTTTCATCCTTGATTTCCTTGGTTGCGGGATGCTTGTTCGGTATGCCGAACAAAAAAGGTTCGCGCAAGTAGACAAGGCGTCACGTTCGATATATATCGAACACGCGCGTATCGCTGCGCGCCGATTCTCTCCTCCCCAACGGCCAAGAAAGGGCCCCCATGACTGCCATTGCCTCCTTCCTCCGCAAGACCCCCGTCACCCGACTGCACGACTATTTCACCGCGGCCGGGTTCACTTCCCTCGCGCCGGTCGATTGGACCAGGCCCGAATCGGAGGTCGTCGAACCTCTGATCAAGGCGGTCGACGACATGAACGAAGACGAGAAACAGCGCGTCATTCTCGATGCCGGCCGCGTCGCCGCCCTCGCGGATGAGCCGGGGCAGAACGCCTTGTAGAATGTCGTTCTCAACCGCGCTGTTTTCGATACGCTGGAAGGGGCGAACAATCGCTCTCTCTGGGTCTTCCTGAATGAAAGCGACCGTTTTCGTCTGGCAGAAGAGGTCCGCTACAATGACGAGCGCCGCCGCGGACGGTCCTGGAGCGGCTTTGGTGTCGATACCGATCTGGAGGTGCGGAAGGATCCGGCCTCGGTCGCGGCATTCACTGCGGCGATCCGCGAGCGGTTTGAAACGCCGAACGTGCATGTCGACATTTTCGACCGGCACCGGGTGATCCTCGACGGGGAAGAGTGTGAACTCGTCCAGGTCGCGGTCTATCGCGAGGGGCGCCCCGAGGACACGCTTGGCTTTGATGCCAATCGCACGCTGTCTCGCCGGATCGTCAAGCCGGTGTTCGAGGCCGCGCTGACCTATGAGGCGGCGACCGGCGTCATTGAGGTCGTGGCCAGGACACGCGAGGACCGGATGGACCTGACGCGCTTCATGGCGCGGGATCTGCTGGGCATCGCAATCGATGAGCATCAGGCCTTGCCGCTGCGCGAATACGACCTGAGCATGCTTTTGCAGCCGTTCGACTTCCCGACCGACCCGGCCGATGGCATCGCCAGCGTGACGGTCAAGGAATTACGCCTGATGGACCTCGGTGATGCCAAGGAGCGCATCACGCTTGAATCCATGTCGGGGGCCGACCGGACGATCTGGCAGATGGCGGAACATCGGATCGGGCTGGGCGTCGGCGGGGGTGCGCCGGTCTACGGTTTTGCAGGTGATGTGGCGGAATGGGTGGTTACGCGGGCGCGTTTCACGATCAAGTTCCATCCCGGCCCGGGCGGTGGTCGTGGCAAATCGCTGACCCTGACCGTGACCATGCCGCACGGCTGCAACCTGAAAGACATGACGCCGAAGGAACGCCTGGTCGGCGAGAAATACCTGCGCCTCTGGGGCATCCTGAAGGACGATACCGACGACGGTGAAGTCCTTGAGTAAGCCGGCAATCGACCTTCTGCTGCGGGTCATGGAGGCCCGCAGCGCGTCTGTTCAGGGCTCGACCCTGCACCAGGTTGCGCCGCGCGCTACCGAGATGTTGCTCGAAGCCAGGCTTCTCGTTGCCAGCGGGCGTGTTCCGGTCGTGGCCGGGATGGACGACTTTGAGGACGAGCCGGTCGAGGCCATCTGGTCGCCAGAACTGAAATCGTATGGATACCACGACAGCGTGGGCCGGTGGGTCCAGGTTGATGAGCGGGAGATCGCGGCCTATCGCGTCGATTACGGGCTGGCCTTCGCAAGAATGCTGGTGGCGTTCGAGCGTGCCGGACCGCCGCGCCCCAGCCAGTTGATCGACGGTATCGTCTGGGACGTCGGAACCATCAGACTCGCGGGCACCAAAGCAGCCGTGCCTGTCTGGTTTGCCAGGCGGTTGGGAGATCCGGCCGTCTGGGCGAAGGTCGAGGGATTGATCGAACGCAGGCCGCCCGAGAAGGTCCGCGTCATCCTGACATCGGCACGGGGCGACCGCATCCCGGCCACGTCGCAGAGGCGCAACCATTTCATCAGCGTGGCGGACGTCGCCAAGTCGCCCGGCACACTGGCGATTTCGCCACAGGCGCTCGGTGCGCGGGTTTTCCCGGGCCAGGTCCAGCACCGGTATCCCATCGACCATTCGGAGGATTGCGGGTTCGTTTGGCTCCGCGGCGAAACCCTGACCTTTGGCGGGGACAAGCAGCGCCAGCTTCTTCAATTGCTGTTTGCAGCCTACTGGGCCAGGTCGCCCATCCGGCGGATTGCTACAGTGCTGGAAGAGGCTGGCTACAGCGGCCAGGTGAACACCCTTAAGAAAGCCTTCGGTCGACGCGATGACTGGCGCCGGTTCATCAAGTACGACGACGGGAATTGCTGGATCGAACCCTGATTCTTTGATGCCTACTTCAGGAAAAGGCCGTCCTTCGGGGCGGTCTTTTTCGTTTTGGGGCCGGGTTTCTGCGCCAACTCCCGATTTGCCTCCCGGCTGCCTCCCCGGTGCCTCCCACCCCCTCCGCCATGTTGGTCCCGCAACTGTTCGCACAATCCCCAAGGAGGTTCACATGGCGACAAGGCACCTTTCCCAGATCGAGCTGGCGGCTCGCTGGAACATTTCACACCGCACGCTGGAGCGGTGGCGGTGGACGGGCGAAGGCCCGAAATTCATCAAACTCGGGGGTCGGGTGATTTACCGGCTCGAAGATGTCGAGGCGTTCGAGGCCGAGCAGATCCGTGGCTCCGACCACGAGCCCCACCGCCCGATGTCGGCGTAAGGGGGGCGAACATGACGATACCCAACCATATCACCCTTGACGATATCCACCGCATGCCGGTCGGTGAGATCGCTGCCTTGCCGGCGGACCAGCTGGCAATGCTCAAGGAGGCGGCGGACCAGCAGCTCAATCGGGCCAGGACGGTCGCGGACTGGCTCGATGGTGCGATTTCCCTGAAATACGCCGACCGCTCCGCCGAATACCGACGCGAGGCCGGAAAGGACACGGGCACGATCCGCTTTGAAGATGGCGGCGTCACCGTGATCGCCGACCTGCCCAAGCGCATCGACTGGGATCAGAGCCTGCTGGCCCAGATCGCCGAGAACATCGCCTCGGCGGGCGAAGATCCGGCGGAGTTCATCGACACCACGCTGAAGGTGTCGGAACGCAAATATGCGGCCCTGCCGGAGAGCTGGCGCAAGGGGTTCGAACCCGCGCGCACGGTCCGCACCGGCAAGCCGAAGTTTCGCCTGGTGCTGAACGAGGAGGCGCGCTGATGGCCATTTCACTCGCATCCCTGCGCACGGCTACCGTGCTTTCGCCGCCGCGCATCCTGATCCACGGCGTGGCCGGGGTCGGCAAGTCCACCTTCGCGGCCGATGCAGACCGGCCCGTGTTCCTCATGACCGAGGACGGTCTCGGCAAGCTGCAGGTACCGCATTTCCCGCTGGCGACCAGCTATGGCGAGGTGGCCGAAGCGCTCGATGCGCTGCTGGCCGAGGACCACGATTTCGGCACGGTGGTCGTCGACAGCGTCGATTGGCTCGAGCCGCTGATCTGGGCCGAGGCCTGCAAGCGCAACGGCTGGGCTTCCATCGAGGCGCCGGGCTTCGGCAAGGGCTATGCGGAAGCACTGACCATCTGGCGCGAATATCTCGACAAGCTGAATGCGCTGCGGGACCAGAAGGGCATGGTGGTCATCCAGATCGCCCATACCGACATCAAGCGCTTCGACAGCCCCGAGCACGAACCCTA
>JALSJL010000302.1 GCA_026989405.1 Marinosulfonomonas sp.
ATTCGCGGTGGTGGTGATGACGATATCCATGCCCCAATTCTCGACGATCTTGTCAAAGTCGATTTCGGGAAAGACCAGAATCTCCTTGAGGCCCATGGCATAGTTGCCGTTGCCGTCAAAGCTCTTGGCCGAGATGCCGCGAAAGTCGCGGATACGCGGCATGGCGACCGTAATCAGGCGGTCGAGGAATTCATACATCCGGTCACCACGCAGGGTCACCTTGGCGCCCAACGGCATGTCTTCACGCACCCGGAAGCCGGCGATCGACTTCTTGGCCTTGGTGATGACGGCATGCTGGCCGGCGATGACGGTCAGGTCGGCCTGAGCCGATTTGGCCTTCTTGCTGTCCTTCACCGCGGCGCGACCGCAGCCGATATTAAGAACGATCTTTTCGAGGCGCGGGATCTGCATGTCGTTCTTGTAGCCAAACTCTTCCTTGAGCTTGCCACGAACTTCGCCCTCATACAGCGCCTTGAGACGCGGGGTATATGCGGTGGTATCAAGCATCGATGATCTCCCCGGTCGTCTTGGCATAGCGCACCTTGGTGCCATTTTCGAACTTGAAGCCGACCCTGGTCGGCTTGCCCTTGCTGTCGACATAGGCAAGGTTGGACAGGTGGATCGGCATCGCCTTGGGCAGGCGGCCGCCCTGGCTGTTCTGGGTCTGGCGGGTGGCGCGAATGGCGATGTTGAGACCATCGACAATGGCCTTGCCTTCCTTGGGCATGACGCGGATGATTTCACCGGTCTTGCCGCGATCCTTGCCGATCAGCACGACGACCTTGTCGCCCTTTTTCAGTTTGGCAGCCATCTTACAGCACCTCCGGGGCGAGCGAGATGATCTTCATGAAGTTCTTCGCACGCAGCTCACGCACGACCGGGCCAAAGATCCGGGTGCCGAGCGGCTCGTTGTTGTTGTTGAGAATGACGGCGGCGTTGCGGTCAAAGCGGATGGCGGTGCCATCCTCGCGCCGCACTTCCTTGGCGGTGCGCACGACGACGGCCTTGCGCACGTCGCCCTTTTTCACGCGACCGCGCGGGATGGCTTCCTTGACCGATACGACAATCACGTCTCCGACGCTGGCGTAACGGCGCTTGGAACCACCCAGAACCTTGATGCACTGAACACGGCGAGCGCCGCTATTGTCAGCTACATCCAGATTGGTCTGCATCTGGATCATTTGGTTTCTCCCGACCTTTGGGGACTGATTCTGTTTGCCCCAGGGTTTCGATCAAACCGGAATGTGAGCGCTGTTTAGGCGATCACCTCCCAGCGTTTGGTTTTCGACTTGGGCGCACATTCCTGAATGCGCACCTTATCGCCGATCTTGTAGGCGTTGTTCTCGTCGTGAGCCCGGTATTTCTTGGACTTACGAATGGTTTTCTTGAGCACCGGATGGCGGAAACGGCGCTCCACGGAAACGGTGACGGTCTGGGCGTTGGCGTCCGAGGTTACGGTGCCGGTCAGAATACGTTTGGGCATCTTGGTGGCTCCTCTTACGCTTGGCCAGCCGCAGCGGCGGCTTTCTGGTTCAGTACGGTCTTGACCCGGGCCACATCGCGGCGCACCTGGCGCATCCGCGCGGTATTTTCGAGCGCTCCGCTGGCTTGCTGGAAGCGCAGGTTGAAGCTCTCTTTCTTGAGCTCTTCGAGCTGCTCACGCAGCTGGTCGAGCGTCTTTTCTCTCAGTTCAGCGGCTTTCATCGCCTTGTCCTTTTTTCAACATCACCGGCGGGCCCTTTCCGTGCAACACGCACAACAAAGGTCACCCCGATTCCCGGTGGAGTCCGTGGTGAAGGCTGGGCAATACTAGGGAAAAGGGCCTGAGGCAAGCCCCAATGCGCGAATTTGCACCGCTTTTCTTCAGAAAAGAAGCACCCCCGCCAGTTTCCCGGCGGGGGTGTGTCTCGACGCTGGGCGGGCAGCGGATTTTGCGGAAAAGCCCACGACGCTGCCGCCGGGCCTGGGCGCCCTTACCAGTCTTCGCGCACCACGGTGCGGGTCTTGACCGGCAGTTTCATCGCCGCCAGGCGCAGGGCCTCGCGGGCGGTCTCGTCATCGACACCGTCGATTTCGAACATGATCCGCCCCGGCTTGACCTTGGCGGCCCAGAAATCAACCGAACCCTTACCTTTACCCATCCGGACTTCGGTCGGCTTGGAGGTGACCGGGGTGTCGGGGAAGATGCGGATCCAGACCCGGCCCTGGCGCTTCATGTGCCGGGT
>JALSJL010000303.1 GCA_026989405.1 Marinosulfonomonas sp.
GTGACGGGCTGGCGCCCTATCTTCACACCATCCACTTCAATTTCCGCGCCGTCATCGAGGCCTGGAACGACCGGCTTGCCGATGCGCGGCTGATCATCCGCCCCTATGGCGAAATCCTGAAATCCGGCGGCTCGGTCGATGACTTCACCGATCAGGTCAGTGTCGATTTTCCTGCCACCCTGGCACCGGTGGGGCGCGCCAACCAAAGCCTGCCGCGCGCGGCGATGGAAATTGTCCGGCGCGCCAATCATGACCTGCCAAAAAACCTGGCACACGGGTTGTCGCGGTATTTCCTGAACGCCGGGGACAGCCTTGAACCGGTCGCCAACGCCCGTGTCGAGATGTTCGGCGCGCCGATCCGCAAGCAACTCGCCACACAATTCGCGCCGATCCACGACTACCTGTCAGAGCTGACCGGCGGGTCGGCGTTTTTTGACGACATCGACGAGGTGGCGCGCGAATGCCCGGTGCCCCAGGCCCGCGCCACCGCCGAACTTCTGGCCCAGATCGACCCTGATACCCTGCCCAACAACGCTTTGCGCGAATACCTCAGGGCACAGCAGGACGCCCATGCCACATAACCCCTCCGCCCCTCAATTTCAGAGTCTGGTCATATGATAACCCTTCAGAATTTCGTCTGCCCGGAACAGGAAATCTGTACCGAGCATGAGCTTTATTATCATACGTCAGGCGCGGTCGGGTTTTCCGAAACCGCGCAGACCTTCACTCTCTCTCCTGGTGCGGCCTTAAGCTTCAACAGCTATTTCAACCTGTTCAACCTGTCCAAATGGACCGCCGCCTGTTCGCTTGCAAACCTCTGGTTCGGCGTCACCGGAAGTGGTCAGGTGGAAATCCGCATCATCCACGCCCTGCCCGAGCGGTCCTGGGAAATCCTGTTTTGCGATATGGTGACACTGAAGGATGACAGCCCCCATCTGATCGACATCTCGAATTTCGCCCGCCATTCCGACAAGGGCCTGATCTTCGTCGAATTCAAGGCGCTGGAACACAGCGCCACCATCCGCAACGCACATTTTTCCAGCGATGCAACAATCACCACCCTGCCCGTGCTGACCGTCTCCATCACCACCTTCAAACGCGAACAACAGGTGCGCCAGACGGTGGCGCGGCTGGAAACCTTCCTGAAGGATTTCCAGTTCGCCGAGCAGATACATGTGCAGGTGGTCGATAACGGCAACAGCGCCCAGGTGCCCGCCTCGGACGCCGTCACGCCGATGGTCAACCACAATTACGGCGGCGCCGGCGGCTTTGCCCGCGGCCTGCTCGAGGCGCAGAATTCCGGTGCCAGCCATTGCCTGTTCATGGATGACGACGCCTCGTTCCACATGGAAAACATTGCCCGCACCTATGTGTTTCTGGCGCTGGCCAATTCACCCAAGGCGGCGGTGGCAGGCGCGATGATCAACAATACCCATAAATGGGCCATGTGGGAAAACGGCGCCTATTTCGAGGGCTCGTGCCATCCGCTGTTCTGCGGCACCGACCTGCGTAATCCGGACGCGGTGATCGGCATGGAGTTTGACTCTGCCCGCGCGAAGCCGCCGACGCTTTATGGCGGCTGGTGGTTCTTTGCCTTTGCCATTGATCAGGTCAGGCACCACCCGTTCCCGTTTTTCGTGCGCGGCGATGACATCAGTTTCTCGCTGATGAACGATTTTGAAATCACCACCCTGAACGGCGTCGTCTCGTTCCAGGATGATTTCAGCGAAAAGGAAAGCCCGCAGACCCTGTATCTTGATCTGCGCAACCACCTGATCCACCATCTGGTCAGTGACAAGCTCAGGCGCGGCGCGCTTGGCACCGCCCGCATCGCCGTGCGCTTTGTCATGCGCTCGATGCTGCGGTTCCACTACGAATCGGCGCAGGCACAGCTGCTGTCCTGGGGTGATGTGATGCAGGGGCCCGGGTTCTTCGATGAAAACATCGACATGAGCGCGCGGCGCGCCACCATCAAGGCAATGATGAAGGATGAGGTCTGGCAGGATATCACCCCGGAACAGATCGCAGAAAACACCCCTGCGCCTCGGGTCAAAAAACGGGTGCCTCGGTGGCTTCGTTATCTAGGCATTTTTACTCTAAACGGCCATTTAGTGCCGTTTTCTAAGGGGGTTTGGGGCCATAAAACCCTGAGTATCGGCGAACGTGGGCTGGTTCCTCCGGCCTTTGGAGCCGCAAAAATCACCTATCTCAACACGACCCGCGA
>JALSJL010000304.1 GCA_026989405.1 Marinosulfonomonas sp.
CCGAACTTTCCACCTGAAAAACCGCGACAGTCTTGGCCGAAGCATACAGATCAAAAGTTTTTTTGTCATCGAGGGGGATTAGTGAGATGTCAATGTCAATGCCCTTGTCGTGCAGGATGTCCAGGGCATTCTGGATTGTGGTCAGCGTTTTCAGCCCCAGAAAGTCGAACTTGACCAAGCCCGCTTGCTCAACCCATTTCATGTTGAACTGGGTCGCCGGCATGTCTGAGCGCGGGTCCTGGTACAATGGAACCAATTCATCCAGCGCGCGGTCGCCAATCACGACCCCGGCCGCGTGGGTGGATGCGTTTCGAAGCAGCCCCTCGACTTGCTGGGCATATTTCAGCAAGCGACCAACAACTTCTTCCGCCCGCGCCTCTTCGCGCAAACGCGGCTCTTCCGCCAATGCTTTTTCAATCGACACGGGCTTGACCCCCTCAACCGGGATCAGTTTTGAAATGCGGTCGACCTGGCCATAGGGCATCTGAAGAACCCGGCCGATATCGCGCACCGCAGCTTTTGAAAGAAGCGCGCCGAACGTGATGATCTGGGCAACCTTTTCACGACCGTATTTGTCCTGAACATAGGTAATGACCTCTTCGCGCCGGTCCATGCAGAAGTCGATATCGAAATCGGGCATGGAAACCCGTTCGGGGTTGAGAAACCGCTCAAACAGAAGGTTGTAGCGCAAGGGGTCCAGATCGGTGATCGTAAGCGCGTAAGCCACAAGCGACCCGGCGCCGGACCCGCGGCCCGGCCCCACGGGAATACCATTGTCCTTGGCCCATTTGATGAAATCCGCAACGATCAGGAAATAGCCGGGAAAGCCCATGCTTTCGATAATGCCAAGCTCGAATTCGAGGCGTTTTTCATAGTCTTCCACCGGCGCCGCATGGGGAATGGTGGCCAGCCGGTCTTGCAACCCCTTCTTGGCCTGACGGCGTAATTCCTGCACCTCGTCGGCGGCGAATACCGGCAAAATCGGGGCCCTTCGCTGCGCGGCAAATGCACATCGGCGGGCAATTTCAACTGTATTTTCCAAGGCTTCCGGCAAATCGGCAAACAGCGTGGCCATTTCCTGCTGATTCTTGAAATAGTGCTGAGGTGTCAGCCGGCGCCGCGCCTCCTGCTGGTCGACATAGGCGCCATCGGCGATACAGATCAGCGCGTCATGGGCTTCATACATTTCCGGACGGGGAAAATACACGTCATTTGTAGCAACCAGCGGCAGGCCCATTTCGTAGGCCAGCGTGACCGATCCCTGTTCGCTCAGACGCTCGTTGTCCGGCAGCCCCCCGTCGACCGGGTGGCGTTGAAGTTCGACATAAAGGCGTTCTGGGAACATCGCCGCGAGGCGGGCCAGCATCTCTCTGGCATCGGCGCTTTTGCCGGCCTGCAACAGACTGCCGACAGGGCCGTCCGGCCCCCCGCTCAGGCAGATGAGACCCGCAGTGTATTTTTCGAGATCTTCGAACGAGACCTGAGGCAGAGCATCGGACTTGCCAAGATACAGGCAGCTGTTCAGCTTCAGCAAATTCAGATAGCCGGCTTCATTTTGGGCAAGCAAGACCAGTGCCGCTGGTCGAGAACTTTTATTGGCCGGATCAGGACCCGCGACATTCACATCAACCTGACACCCCAGGATCGGCTGCACACCGGCATCTGTGGCGGCCACGGAAAACTCAAGCGCCGCAAACATGTTGTTTGTATCGGTGACAGCCACAGCCGGCATCGAATTTGCAGCGCACAAACCCGCGAGTTTCTTGACCGGAACAGCGCCTTCCAGCAACGAATATTCCGTGTGAAGGCGCAAATGGATGAATCGGGGAGACGTGTTCATGACTGCAAACTAGTCGAGCCCACGATGATGTGAAAGCGCCGCGTTCTTCATTCGAAAAGATAAACACCCTTTGCAAAAATGGAAGAATTCGGACTTGCCAGAGTGATTGTCACCTGACTACCATCGCCTGACCAAAAATTCTGGCTTTACGTCGCATCGGGCCAGGACGGAATGCCCCGTATGGCTGAAACGCCGGGCATAGCGCGAAACAGAAAGCGGCATCGGATTTTCAATGACACAGGTCTCATTTCTTCTGAATGGCGACCCCGTTACACTGGACAACATCACGCCGACCACAACCTTGCTGGATTGGCTGCGCGAGACAAAAGATCTGACAGGAACCAAAGAAGGGTGCAATGAAGGTGATTGCGGCGCCTG
>JALSJL010000305.1 GCA_026989405.1 Marinosulfonomonas sp.
CGATTCGGTCAAGTATGTGCTCGAGATCAATGGCGGCATGTCGGAATTGCTCGGACTGAACCTGGGCAGCGAGTTGCAACATCCGGCGATCGCGGCCGAAGCCGCTGCCTGGCCCTGCGCCGACTGAGTCCTGTCCGGTTTCGTTCGTCCGGCCGGGAAATCATGCGATCGTGCCTGGAAATCACCAATCGCCTCTTTTCAAGCCGGAAAAGTGCCTATATTGGATGCGCCTAGTCGGGGCGTAGCGCAGTCTGGTAGCGCATCTGTTTTGGGAACAGAGGGTCGGGAGTTCGAATCTCTCCGCCCCGACCACCTTGGGCCAGATGCGCCCGTTTCCTGAAAATTGCAGAATTCGCATGCCGCCCGTCGCCGGATCGTCCGGCCCGGGGTGGCGCAAAAATGTGACGGGGCGCCAGATGCCCGGTATTGGCCGGAGTTTTGTCCACAGCCTGTGGATAACTTCAACCGAATCGTGAGCAGGCCGGGCTAAATGTGCCAGTTCCAAGATGATTTCCGGATGCCTGCGCCGATGGCAGCCGGTGGGTGAATCGAAAGGTTAATTTTACCACGCAAAATCGGTGCTTGCGGTCAACTGGAAAATTATCACAATCCGTCAAAAAACCCGTTGACCACGCAGGGCTACATACGCCAAGTTGTGCAGGCCGAGAGACAGACCACAACATTTAGTGGTTTGGATGGCGGGAGAGACAACAGATATTTCAAAGCCGAAGCCGTTCAGAAACGGTTTGGCGAGAGACGCGTGGCGGACAGGCGCCGTCATGCGCTGTGCAGCTTCTTTCCTGTCGATTTGACGCAAGATCGTGCGTTTGCCCGCGCAAAAGACGGGCAGCGCGTTACCAAGAACGACAGTATGGGGCACGTTGAAAAAAATGAGAATTGAGCGCAGGTTTACCAAGGCAGGCAAAGACGCTTACGCAGAGCTGGACTTCACCACCACGACTTCCGAGATTCGCAACCCTGACGGCACCGTGGTGTTCCGTCTGGAAGGCATGGAAGTGCCCGCGGACTGGAGCCAGGTCGCCAGCGACGTCATTGCGCAAAAATATTTCCGCAAGGCCGGTGTGCCGGCGCGCCTGAAGAAGGTGCGCGAAAAGGGTGTGCCCGAATTCCTGTGGCGGTCG
This sequence comes from Marinosulfonomonas sp., assembly GCA_026989405.1. Classification (GTDB taxonomy): domain Bacteria; phylum Pseudomonadota; class Alphaproteobacteria; order Rhodobacterales; family Rhodobacteraceae; genus JAJRUE01. Next base: position 1,143 of record JALSJL010000305.1, read on the forward strand.
GTCGCTGATGAAAAAGCGCTCAAGGACCTGCCGGAAGATGAGCGCATCACCGGCGAAACAAGCGCCAAGCAGGTGTTCGACCGTCTGGCCGGTGCCTGGGCCTATTGGGGCTGGAAGGGCGGCTATTTCAGCAGCGAATCCGACGCGCGCGCCTACTATGACGAGATGCGCCACATGCTGGCCAGCCAGCGCGGCGCCCCGAACAGCCCGCAGTGGTTCAACACCGGGCTGCATTGGGCCTATGGCATCGACGGCCCCGGACAGGGCCATTTCTATGTGGACTACAAAACGGGCAAGTTGACCCGTTCGGACAGCGCCTACGAGCATCCGCAACCCCATGCCTGCTTCATTCAGTCGGTCAAGGACGACCTGGTGAGCGAAGGCGGGATCATGGACCTGTGGGTGCGCGAAGCGCGGCTGTTCAAATACGGCTCGGGCACTGGCACGAACTTTTCCTCCCTGCGTGCCGATGGCGAGTCGCTCTCGGGTGGGGGCAAGTCGTCCGGCCTGATGGGGTTTCTGCGCATTGGCGATCGCGCAGCAGGCGCCATCAAGTCGGGCGGCACCACGCGCCGCGCCGCCAAGATGGTGATCTGCGACATGGATCACCCCGATATCGAGGATTTCATCAACTGGAAGGTCATCGAAGAGCAGAAGGTGGCGAGCCTGGTTGCCGGCTCGAAAATGCATGAGCGCCAGTTGAACGAGATTTTCACCGCGATCCGCACCTGGGACGGCTCGGGCGAAGATGCGGTTGATCCGGCCAAGAATGATGCGCTGAAAGCGGCGATCAAGTCAGCCAAAAAGGTTGCGATCCCGGAAACTTATGTGAAACGCGTGCTGGACTATGCCAGGCAGGGCTATACCAGCATCGAATTTCCGACCTATGACACCGACTGGGACAGCGAGGCCTATTCGACGGTGTCGGGCCAGAACTCCAACAACTCGGTGCGGGTGACCGATGCGTTCTTGCGCGCGGTCAAGGATGATGCCGACTGGGACTTGCTGAACCGAACCGACGGCAAGGTCGCCAAGACCGTGAAGGCGCGCGAATTGTGGGAGCAGGTCGGCCACGCCGCCTGGGCCTGCGCCGATCCGGGCATCCAGTATCACGACACGGTCAATTCCTGGCATACCTGCCCGGCCGACGGTGACATTCGCGGGTCGAACCCGTGTTCGGAATACATGTTCCTGGACGACACTGCCTGCAACCTGGCAAGCATGAACCTGCTGACCTTCCTGGACGACGGCGTGTTCAACGCCGAGGACTACATGCACGCGACGCGGCTGTGGACGCTGACGCTGGAAATCAGCGTGATGATGGCGCAGTTTCCGTCGAAGGAAATCGCGCAGCTGTCTTATGACTTCCGCACCCTGGGGCTGGGATACGCCAATATCGGCGGGCTCTTGATGAACATGGGCTATGGTTACGACAGCGACGAAGGCCGCGCCATGGCCGGCGCGCTGACCGCGATCATGACCGGGGTTGCCTATGCCACCAGCGCCGAGATCGCCGGTGAGCTGGGCGCCTTCCCGAGCCACGAGCGCAACGCCGAGCACATGCTGCGCGTCATTCGCAACCACCGCCGGGCGGCCTATGGCAAGACCAGGGGCTATGAAAAGCTGGCGGTGAACCCGGTGCCGCTCGACCACGGCAACTGCCCGCAGGACAACCTTGTGGACCTGGCCAAGGCCGCCTGGGACGAAGCGCTGAGCCTTGGCGAAAAGCACGGCTACCGCAATGCCCAGACCACGGTGATCGCGCCCACGGGCACGATCGGGCTGGTGATGGATTGCGACACCACCGGGATCGAGCCGGATTTCGCGCTGGTGAAGTTCAAGAAACTGGCCGGCGGCGGCTATTTCAAGATCATCAACCGCTCGGTGCCGGCGGCGCTGGAAAAGCTGGGCTATGGTTCGGCCGAGATCGAGGAAATCATCGCCTATGCGGTCGGCCACGGCACCATGGGCAACGCGCCGGGGATCAACCACACCTCGCTTGTCGGCCACGGCTTCGGGCAGGCGGAACTGGACAAGATCGAAGCGGCTCTGCCGAGCGCGTTCGACATCCGGTTCGTGTTCAACCAGTGGACCCTGGGCGAAGAGTTCTGCACCGGAACGCTTGGCATCCCGGCGGAAAAGCTGAACGATCCGGGCTTTGACCTGCTGCGCCACCTGGGCTTCAGCCGGAAGGATATCGAACTGGCAAACGACCACGTTTGCGGAACGATGACGCTGGAAGGCGCGCCGCATCTGAAGGAAGAGCACTACAGCGTTTTCGACTGCGCCAACACCTGCGGCAAGAAGGGCAAGCGCTTCCTGAGCGTGGAAAGCCACATCACCATGATGGCGGCGGCGCAGAGCTTCATTTCCGGTGCGATTTCCAAGACGATCAACATGCAGAACGACGCCACCATCGAGGATTGCCTGGCGGCCTACGAGTTGAGTTGGCAGCTGGGGATCAAGGCAAACGCGCTGTATCGTGACGGCTCGAAACTGAGCCAGCCGCTGGGAAGTGCGCTGATCGAGGATGACGAAGAGGCCGAGGAGATTCTCGCCAGCGGGTCGCTGCAGGAAAAGGCGGCGGTTCTGGCCGAAAAGATCGTCGAAAAGGTCGTCGTCAAGGAGATCGTGCGCAGCCATCGCGAAAAACTGCCGGCACGGCGCAAGGGCTACACCCAGAAAGCGATCGTCGGCGGGCACAAGGTCTACCTGCGCACCGGTGAATACGAAGACGGCCAGCTTGGCGAGATTTTCATCGACATGCACAAGGAAGGCGCGGGCTTTCGGGCGATGATGAACAACTTTGCCATCGCGGTGTCGGTCGGCCTGCAATACGGCGTGCCGCTGGACGAGTTCGTCGACGCCTTCACCTTCACCCGGTTCGAGCCGGCCGGAATGGTGCAGGGCAACGACAGCATCAAGAATGCAACCTCGATCCTCGACTACATCTTCCGCGAGCTTGCGATCAGCTATCTGGACCGCACCGATCTTGCGCATGTGAAGCCCGAGGGCGAAAGCTTTGACAGCCTTGGGCGCGGTGAGGAAGAGGGGGCGTCGAACGTGCGCGACCTGAGCGATGTTGCCGCGTCGAAGTCGCTGGAAGTGCTCAAGCAGATCAGTTCCACCGGATACCTGCGCAAGCGGGTGCCGCAAGACCTGGTTGTGCTGCAGGGCGGTATTGGCGCCACGGCGCTTGGCGGGGCGGTCGATCCGGTTGCCACCTTGCAGACACTTGTGCCCGAAGCGGCGCAGGGCATGGCCGAGTCGGCTGCGCCCTATGGCAAGGCGCCGGCGCTGGATGCGCGGGCAAAGGCGAAAATGCAGGGCTACGAGGGCGACCCTTGCGGCGACTGCGGAAACTATACGCTGGTGCGCAACGGCACCTGCATGAAGTGCAACACCTGCGGGGCGACCAGCGGGTGCAGTTGAGAGCTATCGGTCGCGGTCCCTTCGGGCGGCGGCCGGTTTTCCGGGGCGGGTGCGCTCGCCCTTGACGCGGATCAGGCCGCAGGCAGAAGTACCGAGCGGTAACAATGATGAGCCTGATAAGCGAAACTAGGGGAGCCTTCGGGTTCCCCATTTTCTTGGGGGTCAACCCGCATCATCCATCAGTTCATCGACGGCGTGATCCTTTGGCAGGTTGAATTCTTCGCGCAACCGGGCGCGGGCGCGTGAAATACGCGACATCACGGTGCCAAGCGGCAGACCGAACCGGTCGGCCAGTTCCTGGTAAGATGCCCCGTTACGCACCATGAGCCGCATTAGCGCGCGCTGGTCTTTGGGCAGTTGTGAAATCGCCTCGTTGACCTCGCAAACCATCATGCGGGGCCAGACCTCGGGCGGGGTTGTGGGCATGTTGACCTCGTTCAGTTCCGCTGTGGTCTGGCCCGGTTTGCGGTTGAGATTGCGCAAGGTGGACATGAGATAGGGGCGCAGGTCCCTGATTTCCCGGCCCTTTTCCAGTTGCGCCCAGACCTGGGCCAATGCTTCCTGGGCCATGTCTTCGGCGCGGTCCGGGGTCGGGGCCAGAATGCGCGCAAGGTTTCGTAGTGGGTCGATATGCTCAAGCAAAGCACGGGCATGGCGCGCCCGGTGGGAAAGTTTCGGGATACTCGTCATGACAGCCTCCAGTGTGACGCCCGCAGTAGTCGCATGGGAGCCACCCGACACAACCCGGGGTTTCTTGCCGAGCGGAAACCCCCGGCCGATTTCGGCCGTATCCCGCAAAAACGGCGGCAGATGGTCGGCGGGTGTTTGCGTGTGCGAGGTCGATGGCTGAAACGGCGGGAATAAACCCGCGCCCCGACTCTCTTGTCTTGTGAAGGCGCGAGAACGGGCCTTCACGGCGATGATCGCCAAGACCAAACGGAGACTGAAAAAATGAAGAAACTACTTATGCCGCTGGCTGGGGCCGCAATTCTGGGTGTGTCGATGCAGGTTGCCTTTGCGCAGGCAGAACTCGATACCGACGGAGATGGCCTGCTGAGCTACGCCGAACTGGTGATTGGCTACCCGGACCTGACCGAGGATGCTTTCGCCCAGATGGACACCAATGCGGATGGCATGCTCGATGCCGATGAAGTGGCTGCGGCGGTGGAGGCGGGCCTGTTGCCTGCCACTGACGGCTGACCGGCACCCCGGCAAGGGCTCCCTGATTTCCCCTTCCCATTGCATGCAATGCGGGGCGCTCTTGCCGGGATACGGCCCTATGACAACAGGGCGGCGCCGATCAGGGTTGCCGGCAAGGTGACAAGCGCGCCGGTCAGCGCAAGGGGTTTGGGCAGCCCGTGCGTGAAAGGCACCGAGGCCAGAGAGATGCCGGTGCCAATGAGGCCGACCACCAGGGCATTGGCCATGGGGGCCTGCGCCGCGAGCCAGGCCGTGACCGCGCCCGACAGGATGGCCGTGCCGATCGAGATCACGACCAACTGCACAGCGAAGCCGCGTTTCTGGCTGGCGTCACCAAAGGCCTGATCAAACAGCTTGTCGGCTTCTTCTTCCAGCGGATCCGTGCCCTTCTCGCGCATCCGGTTTGCGGCATCGATTGAAAAGCCGATCCCGAAAATCAGTCCGGCGATGGCGCTGGCGATGATGCCGGTCAGAACACCAAGGGCAATGGCGGTGAGGGATAATCCGGCCATCTCGGTGCGTCAGTCCTGACCGCGCGACAGCGCGGCGACCCCGGTGCGGGCGACTTCCACCAGCCCGAGCGGGCGCATCAACTCGGCAAAGGCGTCGACCTTTTCCGGCGTGCCGGTAATTTCGAAGGTGAAGCTTTCCAGCGTCGAATCAACCACGTTGGCGCGGAAGATATCGGCCAGCCGCAGCGCTTCGACGCGTTTGTCGCCGGTGCCGGCCACCTTGAACAGCGCCAGTTCGCGCTCGACCGAGGGGCCTTCGTCGGTCAGGTCGTGCACTTCATGCACCGGCACGATGCGGCCGAGTTGCGCCTGGATCTGGTCAATCACCGAAGGCGTTCCCTTGGTGACGATGGTGATGCGAGACTGGTGGCCTGTGTGGTCGACCTCGGCCACGGTCAGGCTTTCGATATTGTAGCCGCGCCCGGAAAACAGGCCGATGACGCGGGCCAGCACGCCGGCCTCGTTGTCGACGACCACGGCAAGCGTGTGGCGTTCCACCAGTTCGGCATTCGGGTCGCGTAGCTGGTAGGCCGAATGGCTGGTAGACCCTTTTTTGATTTTCAAAGCAGACATTTATGAGCCTTTCTTAAACCAGAACCGCGCCGCCGGCTTCGATGGCGCCTTCGGTGGAGGCTTCGCCAAGAAGCATTTCGTTATGCGGTTTGCCCGACGGAATCATCGGGAAGCAATTTTCGTGTTTTTCCACCAGACAGTCAAAGATCACCGGTCCGTCGTGGTTGATCATTTCCAGGATCGCGTCATCCAGATCGGCCGGGTCGGTGCACAGGATGCCCCTGGCGCCGAAGGCTTCGGCCAGCTTGACGAAATCGGGCAGCGCCTCGGACCAGCTTTGCGAATAGCGCTCACCATGCAGCAGTTGCTGCCACTGGCGCACCATCCCGAGGCGTTCGTTGTTCAGGATGAACTGCTTGACCGGTAGCCGATACTGCACGGCGGTGCCCATTTCCTGCATGTTCATCAGCCAGGACGCTTCGCCGGCCACATTGATCACCAGTGCCTCCGGGTGCGCCATCTGCACCCCGATGGACGCCGGAAACCCGTAGCCCATGGTGCCCAGACCGCCCGAGGTCATCAGCCGGTTCGGGTCGTTGAAGGTCAGGTATTGCGCGGCCCACATCTGGTGCTGGCCCACTTCGGTGGTGATATAGCGGTCATGGTCGCGGGTCAGCGCTTCGAGCCGCTCCAGCGCGTGTTGCGGCTTGATCACCCCGGAAGCGTTCTTGTAGCTCAGGCAGTCTTTCTTGCGCCACTCGTTGATCTGCGCCCACCAGTCCTTGACGCTGGCCCGGTCGGTCTTGCGCCCGCGCGACTTCCAGATGCGCAGCAGGTCTTCCAGCACATGGGCGACATCGCCGACAATCGGGAAATCCACATGGATGACCTTGTTGATCGAGCTGGGGTCAATATCCACATGCGCCTTGCGCGAGCCGGGCGAAAAGGCCGAGATCAACCCGGTGATCCGGTCATCGAACCGTGCGCCGATGTTGATCATCAGGTCGCAGTCGTGCATCGCCATGTTGGCTTCGTAAAGCCCGTGCATGCCGAGCATGCCGATCCAGTTTTCACCGGTGCCGGGGTAGGCGCCAAGCCCCATCAGGGTCGAGGTGATCGGAAAGTTTGTGGCTTCGACCAGTTCGCGCAACAGCTGGCTGGCGTGCGGGCCGGAATTGATCACGCCGCCGCCGGTGTAAAACACCGGGCGTTTGGCGGTTTCCATCGCTTCGACCAGCGCCTTGATCTGCTCCATGTCGCCCTTGACCTGCGGCGCGTAGTGGCGCGTGTTGGCCTGTTTCGGGGTCACATAGCCGCCCGATGCAAACTGCACGTCTTTCGGGATGTCGACCAGAACCGGGCCGGGGCGGCCGGTTGTGGCCACATGGAAGGCCTGGTGCAGCACGTCCGACAGCTTGTCGGTGTCCTTGACCAGCCAGTTGTGCTTGGTGCAGGGGCGCGTGATGCCCACGGTGTCGGCTTCCTGAAAGCCGTCGGTGCCGATCATGAAGGTCGGAACCTGCCCGGTAAGAACCACGATCGGGATCGAGTCCATCAACGCATCGGTCAGCCCGGTAACCGCGTTCGTCGCGCCGGGGCCGGAGGTGACAAGCACGACGCCCGGTTTCCCGGTCGAGCGCGCATAGCCCTCGGCGGCGTGAACCGCGCCCTGTTCGTGGCGCACCAGGATGTGCCGGATGTCATTTTGCAAAAAGATTTCGTCATAGATCGGAAGGACAGCGCCGCCGGGGTAGCCGAATACCGTGTCCACGCCCTGATCCCTCAGCGCCTGAACCACCATTTTCGCACCGGTCATCTGACGTGCCATGTTCTTCTCCGTCTCACTGTCGTTCGCTTGTCGTCCGTCATAAAAAAGCCCCCGATTTTCGGGGGCGCATGGGGAACCTGAATGGTTGCCGTTACCGGCCCATGCGCCAACTTCCTACAATGACCACAAGGTGTTTCATTTCAAGGTTCCCATGTTCGTGCGCGAAAGACTACGGGCGGGTTTCGGGGGCGTCAACCGGCAATTTCGGGAATTATGTGTCGCGAATGTCGCATAACGGGTGCGAAAATTACAAAATGGACCGGACGGGCGAAATTTTGCCAACTCAGGCGCTGTTGTTTTCGCGCGCGTGGATGCGCCGGATGCGGTCCATGCCCTGTTCGACGCTGACCGGCGGCGCATAGCCCAGTTCGCGCTTGGCGCGGCTGATGTCATAGCGCCGGGGCAGGGCGACGAAATCGAGCTGGAAGCGCGACAGCGGCGGCGTGGATTTCAGACGCAACAGGCGCCAGACGGTCTCGGTAATGCGCGCGAGCGGGCGCACCAGCCAACCGGGCATGTTCTTGCGTGGTGGCGCAACCCCGAAGGCGTTGAACAGCGCCGTGAAGAACTCGCGCACGCTGAGCTCGGCGTCATCGGTGATGATGAAGATGTCGCCGTCGTGGCCGCGCGTCAGGGCCAGTTCAATGGCGTGGACAAGGTTTTCGACATGCACCATTTCCATCGGGGCGCGGCCCTGGTCGACCCAGACGAACTTGCCCGATTTCACGGCGTCCAGCACGTCGCCGATCTGGCCGCCGTCACCCCAGATGAACGGCGGGCGCAGGATGATCAGCTCGGTTGTGCGCGGCTCGGCCAGCAGCGCCAGTTCGGCGGCTTTCTTGGCCGCGCCATAGCGCGAGTTGGGGCGGTCGGGGTAGGGATGGCTTTCGTCGATGCCGTCAAGCGAGGGGCCATCCTGGAGCACGCTTTCGGACGACAGGTAGATCATCCGGCCGACACCCTGGCGGTTGCAGGCCCGCAGGATCTCGACGCTGGCATCGGCGATCTGGCGGGTCAGCTCGCGCGCATCGCCCCAGACGCTGATCGGGGCCGCCAGATGGACCACGGCGTCCATGCCCGACAAGGCGTGTGACCAGTTTGCGATGTCGTCAAGTGAGCCGCGCACCGGGCGGGCGCCCATGGCCTTCAGCAGCCGATCCCCCTCGGCGCTGCGTGACAGCGCGGTGACCTCGTGGCCCTTTGCAACGAGATCGCGGATCAGGTGGCGGCCGACAAAACCCGTGCCGCCGGTGACAAAAATGCGTTCCGGGCCAGCAGGGGCATTGGTGCCGGCGGGTGTTTTCTGTTCGGTGGCCATGTCAGTATTTTACACCGGTTCCCTGCAGAACACCATGTTCCATCGCGTAGCGTGTCAGCCCGGCGGTCGACGAGATGCCCAGCTTGGCCTTGATGTTCTTGCGGTGGGTTTCCACGGTGCGCACGGAAATGCCGAGATCGGCGGCCACGTCCTTGTTCGATTTGCCCTGCGCCAGTTGCAGGAGGATGGTCTGTTCACGTGAGGTCAGCGGCTCGCGGTTGTCGATGGTGCGCGGCTTCAGCGCCACCTGGGCGCCGGTGCACAGGTATTGCTCGCCCGCCATCACGGTGTCGATCGCCTGCTTGATTTCCTCGGTCGGCACGTCTTTCAGCACATAGCCGCGTGCGCCGTGGCTGAGCGCCATCGAGATATATTCGGAATTGTCATGCATCGACAGGATCAGGATGCGCGTTTGCGGACGCTTTTCCAGCAGCAGCTCGGTGGCCGGCAAGCCGCCGATGCCCGGCATGTTGAGATCGAGCAGCACAACGTCCGGGTTCAGCGTTTCGATCTGGTCAATGGCGCTCTGGCCGTTGCACAGGGTCGCGACGACCTGGATGTCGTCATAGGTCTCAAGGATCGCCTGAATGCCTTCGGCCACCATCGGGTGGTCGTCGACGATCAGAACGCGAACGGGGGCGGCGGCGGTCATGCACTGGCCTTTGTCTGTTGTTCCGGGGGCAGCATGTGCGAAAGCGGTATCACGGCTTCAATCACGGTTCCGCGGTTCTTGCCAGAGCGCGAGGACAGGATGCGCAGATGCCCGTCGAGCTGTTCGATGCGCTCCTGCATGTTGCGCAGGCCAAGCCCCGGCACCTTGCCCGTGCGTTCGTCCGGGGCGATGCCGCGCCCGTTGTCGGCAATGCGCAACGTCGCGCCGTTGCGGTGGCCCTTGAGCACGAGATGCACGCGCGTCGCGCCGGAATGACGCTCGATATTGGTCAGCGCCTCCTGCGCCACGCGGTAAAGCGCGATCTTGGCGTCCTGGTCCAGCCGGTTGCGGAAGACCACGGTTTCCAGGTCGGTCTCGATCCCGGTGCGCGCGGAAAAATCATCCATCAGCGATTTCAGCGCCGGGCCGAGTCCGAGGTCGTCAAGCACGCCGGGGCGCAGGTCGCGGCTGATGCGGCGCACTTCCTGGATGGTGCCCGACAGGGAATCGATGCCCCGGTCGAGGTTTTCCGCGGCCCGGCTGTCGCCCTTGCTAAAATGGCGGCGCGCCAGTTCCAGCTTGTAGCGCACCCCGACCAGCAACTGGCTGATGCTGTCGTGGAGTTCGCGGGCGACGCGCCCGCGCTCTTCTTCCTGGGTGTCGAGCACCCGTTGCGTGAGCTTCTTCAGCTTGGCGTCGGCCAGGCGGCGCTCGCGTATGTTGATAAACATGCCCGAGGTGAACACCAGCAAGAGCGCGGCCAGCGCGATGGCGCCGATCGTCAGGAAGGTCTGGCGCACGCGTTCCTGAACCTCGGCGCGCTCATTGGCGATGGTGGCCAATACGTCGTCGATGAAAATCCCGGTGCCGACCGCCCATTGCCAGTCTTGCAGGCCGACGACATAGGACACCATGCGTTCGGTTTGCCCGGTTGAGGGTTTTGGCCAGTCATAGGTCAGGTAGCCACCGCCCTGGCGGGCAATGTCGATCATTTTCCTGACGATCTGTTCACCGTTGCCGTCCGCAAGATCTATCTGGTTGCGGCCGATCAGTTCGGTGCGGCGCGGGCTGACAAGGTTGGTGCCGTCATAGTCATAGACAAAGAAATATCCGTCGCGCCCGTAGACCATGGCCGAAAGAATGCGCGTCACCTCGAGCTTGGCCTGCTCGTCGTTCGGCAGGGCGCGGCCATAGATGTTGATGAAGGCGGTCCTGGCCAGCGAAAGGTAGTTTTTCAACTCGGCCTTCTTGGCGGAAATCAACTCTTCTTCAAGAAAGGAAATCTCGCTTTCGGCGGTCTGGCGCGACTGGTTCGTGACCAGCAGGGCAATGGCGGTGATGGCAAGCACAAGGGGCAGCGACGCCATCAGGAATACCTTTTGGCCGTAGTTCGGTCGCAGTCGCTGCCAAAGGCGCGAAAGCCGGTTCGCCATGTCAGTCTTCCCTGTCACCGGGTCCGAATCGTAAAATGACCGGTGAGCAAGCAGCCGTCAATTCGGCTTTTTCGATGCGGTCGGACCCGATTTTTCGGGGAATGCTCGTGAAATTTCGGATATCTACGCAGAATTTGGTATTTTACCGCGCGCCGACTTCGCGTTACTGTCAGCGCACTTATGAAAGGGGGCCTGCCAAGGATGGCGGGCGCATTCCAATGGGAGGAAACTATATGGACCGTCGTTCATTTCTGAGAACGTCCGCACTTGGTGGCGGTGCCGCCGCTGCCACGACACTGGCCGCACCAGCCTATGCACAAGGCAAACGCAAACTGACCATGGTCACCTCATGGGGTCGTGGCCTGGCCGGCGTTTTCGACGCGGCCCAACATGTGGCCGACACGATCAACGCGATGTCTGACGGCTCGCTGGAAGTCGAGATCAAGGCCGCCGGCGAACTGGTTGGTGCGTTCGAGGTTTTCGACGCCGTGACTTCGGGTCAGGCCGACATGTATCACGCCGCTGACTACTACTTCATCAGCCAGCATCCGGGCTTTGCCTTCTTCACGTCGGTGCCCATGGGCATGACTGCACAGGAACTGTTCAACTGGTATTACCACGGCAAGGGCCGCGAATTCCACGACAGCCTGGGCGAGATCTTTGGCCTCAAGTCGTTCCTGGCCGGCAACACCGGCGCACAGGCCGGCGGTTGGTTCCGCAAGGAGATCAACGGCCCCGAAGACTTCAACGGTCTCAAGTTCCGCATGCCCGGTCTTGGCGGCAAGGCGCTTGGCTATCTTGGTGCGTCGGTGCAGAACCTTCCGGGTTCGGAAGTGTATCAGGCGCTCGCCTCGGGCGCGCTGGACGGCACCGAGTGGATCGGCCCCTGGGCAGACGAGAAAGCCGGCTTCCAGGAGATCACCAAGTTCTTCTACACTGCCGGCTTCCATGAGCCGGGTGCCGGCCTTTCGCTGGCCACGAACCTTGACGTGTTCAACGAACTGACACCGGCGCAGCAGAAGATCATCGAAGGGGCCTCGGGCTATTCGAACAGCTGGTCGCTGGCGCAGTTCCTGATGAACAACGGTTCGGCGCTCGAGCGGCTGAAAGCCGGTGGCGTGAAGGTTCTCGAATTCCCGGACAGCGTCTGGGATGCGTTCGGTGAGGGCACGCGCAAGGTCTACGACGAATTCCTGGGCGACACGCTGTTCAAGGAAATCTTCGACGATTACACCACGTCGATGCGCGCTTCTTCGGGTTGGCTGAGCGTGGGCGAAGGCGCCTACCGCATCCAGCGTGACCGCGTGATGGGCTGACCCTGACGGGTTGGAACTGAATTCGGCCTCCGGCGCATGTCGGGGGCCGACCATTGATGCGCCTGCATGTTGATGCAGGACCAAGCACAGACAACAGATGGGGGTTGGGGATGCTGGACGGTCTGGTCTGGATTTTTCAGAACATTGCCTTGGCGTTTTACAACCTGGGCTATGCGCTGACACATCCGGCAATGTGGCTGAGCTGGATCGGCGGGCTTGATACCCCCGAAGCCAAAGAAGCCCTGATGCGCTTTATCTACTATGGTGGATCGCACCAGTTTTTCTTCGTGGTGTTCACGGCGTTTCTGGTGCTGACAGCCCTCGGCATGTGGCGCAATTCCATCATGTGGGGCGCCGTGCGGGTTCTTGAAGGATTCGCCAACCGGGTCGGCCGGTTTTTCGCCTGGGCCGGGCTGATCATGGTGATGCAGCAGATCATCATCGTTTTCATGCAGCGGATATTCGTTTCAGTCGATATCGGCGTCGGGCTGGGCAAGGTGTTTGTGAAAGACATCAGCTGGTGGGCCGAGGAACTGAAATTCTACAATGCGCTGATCGTGACGCTTTGTGCGACCTACACCTTCGTTCAGGGCGGTCATGTGCGCGTCGATCTGATCTATGCCAAGGTCAGATACCGGACCAGGAAGGCAATCGACATGTTCGGTTCGCTGATCTTCATGATGCCGGTGGCCGTGGTGACCTGGATGTATGGCTGGTATTTCCTGTGGCGCCACCTGGTAGTGCCAAAGCCCTCGGCGTCCGACACGCTTGAGCGCTTGTTGCTGAAATCGCGCGCCCTGCGCTGGAATGTCGAAACCATCGGCTTTTCACCAAACGGGTTCAACGCATACTTCCTGTTCAAGGCGTTGCTCGTGGCCTACGCGGGGCTGGTTTTCCTGCACGCCATCGCGTTCTTCTACCGCTCGTATCTTGAACGCAAGGAAGGCCCCGAAAGCGAGGGCAAGTATCTTGATCGAGACACGCTTGGCGAAGGCGAAGAAGCCTACGAAGGCACACATTAATCCAGAGGCGGAACTACAATGATTTTCGGACTTGATGGCGTCGAAATTGGCCTGATCATCGTCTTTCTCTGCCTCTTCGGGGGCATCCTGTCGGGCTTTCCGGTGGCCTTTGCCATCGGCGGCGCGGCGGTGCTTTCGTTCACGATCATTGCCGCGCTGGACAGTTCGGGGCTGTTGATCCATCAGGCGATCGACACGTCTTCGCAAGCCTACAGGGATCTGATTGCGACCGGTATCCACCCGGACAAGATATCGGTTTTCCGATACGAGGATCTGCCGCGCGTTGCCCAGCATGTTTTCGAGAACGGATGGGAAAAGGCGCTGGACCAGAAGATCTCGTTCCTCGTGAACCGCATGAACGAGCGCGTGCTGGCCGGTCAGTCGATCGAAACCCTGCTGGCGGTGCTGATGTTCGTGCTGATGGGGATCACGCTGGAGCGTTCGAAAATCGCCAACGACCTGCTGACCACCATGGCGCGGGTGTTTGGCCCCCTGCCCGGCGGTCTGGCGGTGTCGGTCGTGGT
>JALSJL010000306.1 GCA_026989405.1 Marinosulfonomonas sp.
ACCAAAGCTGCTCCAGATGGACTTCAAATGCGCCCGGTCCAAAGGCTGGGACAGGTCGATGCCACCATTGGTGGCAGCAGCAAGTGCGGCAAGCTGCGCGATCTTGTCCCGCCATTCGTCGAAGCGAAGATCGATCCGTTCAACGGTCTCACGCACTTGCCGGTCCACTTCACCCAGCAGATCGACGGCGCGAAAACGTGCGGCCTTGCGTTTCGAGTGGAGGGTGGGCTCGACATGGCCTTCCAAGGCGGCTTCCAGTTTCATGCGCTGGCTGGCAATCATGCCCGACAGGGGGTGTCGCAAGCGCGTCAGCACCTGCTCCAGCCGCTTCAGCCAATCCAGAGCGTGTTGCAGAAAGGCCGGGCTGCCCTCGCTGTAACGGTTGGCCAGATCGTGCAGTTCGACCAGATGCTCGATCAGTTGTTCGCGCAGATAGGCTTGCATGAGTACGGCCTATTCGGGGGTCAGCCGGCTGTCACGGCTGCCGTCCTCGTTTTCGATGGTGGTCCATTCCAGACCTTCTTCACGCACGGTCAGCTTGATGCGGGCCACCTGCACCGGTGCGGCCTTGTCCTTGATTTCAGCGGTCAGCACATTGATCTTGAGGCGGGGAGGTTGCCCGGGTGTTTCAAGCAGGTGCTCGCGCGCGGCCCGACGCAGACTGGAGAGAATCTCGCGGCGCACTTCGGCGGGCATCTCTATCTGCTGCTGGTTGAGTGTGTCGATGAAGGTCATTTCGGACAGCTTCACGAACTGTTCGCGGGCGGGCGCGGGGCGGCCGCTGCCGGCCTTCGACAGTTCCCCGATGTGTTTGGACAGGCGGGTCTCGAATTGCTTGAGCGTGGCGGCCGGAACCCTGATGCCCTTTTCCTTCAACCGTTCCCGGGCCGCTCCCGCAACCGCCTTTGCCACTTCGCCTCGGGGGCGGAATTTCGGTTGCTGTTTTTGTTCCTGGTTCTCGATCAGCAGCGGTATGTCGATGGTGAATTCGGGGATGCGTACACGAGGAACGGCCATGCCGGCGAGTAAGGGGTTGTCCTTGTAATACTCGGCGATGGCCGTGCTTTCCTCGTCCGCGATGCGCCGGGCATGGGAGACGCCAGCCAGAATGGCGCCGAGAAATTCGTCTAGATCGGTCATGCTGTTGTCCTGTGGCTGTCAGTGGGTCCCGCCACCGTCAATCGGTGGCGGGGCTCGGGTCAGGAGGAAGGTACCTCCTCGATGGCGCTCTCCAGTATGCCCAGCAGGCGTTCGGTGCCGGCAGGCAGTTCGTCCTGTACCGCACGCACATGGATTTTCATCGAGTAGGTGCGTTCCGTTTTGGAAGAGGCGCTTGTCGATTTCTGATAGGAGTAGCTGACCTTCAGCTTCGCGGAGAAAGGCCCCCATCCGGCCTTGGCGCTCAGTGAGGTATTGAGCTTGTGGTTGGATGAAGTCGTGCTCTGCTGAACCGAATTGATCTTTGCGTTGAAGTCGATGGTGGTCTCTTCGACACGAATGAACGGTATCGGGAGCATGGTGAGTATGGGCACCGTCAGCTTGAACGGCTTGGGGGTGATGGTCACGGTGCCGTCGCCGGCGGTTTCCTCGATCGGCTTCATGTACTCGAAGTCCACCATGGTGGGCTTGTCGTCATCGTCGAATCCGACCGATTTGATGAAATCCACCGAGGTGATGGCCGCTTGGGTCTGGGCGCGAATGACGGCGCTGAGTGGGCCGCCGATCATCGCCTCGAAGTCGAGGCTTGCAAGTTCGTCACCTATAGCCATGATGATTCTCCTTGAACATTCCCCGGAGGAACTGTCTGCCAGTCAGTCCCGGGGAAGTCAGGCTGCTGGCGAACGCATAAACCAAGGAACTGGAAAATCAATCCGGTCAGCTGTCGACCGGCAGGACATAATGGGCAGGAAAGGAGACAGGCGAAACCGTCCAGTGGCATTCCATGCCGGGAGAAGAGGTGCGGATTGTCCGGGTCGAACGGTTCATGTCAGCGCCACTCCATGCGCCTTGGGTTCGGGACCAACACTTAAAGCATACGCTCTTGGATCGGATTTGTGAACCGCCGGGTTGTGCCCTTCCGGTTCAGTATCAGTCATGCCCCCAGACGATGCGTCCGCAGTCGGAAAGGTCGTAACCCTGAAGCTGCTGCGCCGTTTCCTGGCCGTGCTGCGAAGTGAATCGGTCGATGAGCTGTTGCAACAGGTGGCGAAAATAC
>JALSJL010000307.1 GCA_026989405.1 Marinosulfonomonas sp.
CTGGTGGCGGCGGCAATCGATGGCATCGGCGATCCCTTCGCCATTCACGGCTTTGCCTCTGACGGGCGTCATGACGTGCAGTATTACCGCTACAAGGACTTCGAGCAGAACCTCGATGCCGAGGCGAAAAGCCGTCTTGCCGGCATGAAGGGCGGGCTTTCGACGCGCATGGGGGCGGCGATGCGCCATGCCGGGCACCACCTGCGGATGCGCCCGGAAAAGCACAAGCTGCTCCTCATCGTCACCGATGGCGAACCTGCCGACATAGACGAGCGTGACCCGCAGTATCTGCGACTGGACACGAAAAAGGCCGTGCAGGAACTGGCAAAGGAAGGTGTGCACAGCTATTGCCTGACGCTCGACCCGGAAGCAGACCGCTATGTGGCCCGCATCTTCGGCGACAGCAACTATACCATTGTCGACCAGGTCGAACGCCTCCCAGAGAAGCTGCCGCGCCTGTTTGCCGCGCTTACCGGCTAGCCAGACCACGGCAATCAACGCGCAACAGGGCTTAACAAGAGACGCATTTCAACATATGATTGTTTGAATGCCTTTGGCTGCCTGCCCCTGCCATATTCCGGGGCCGGAACAGGCAAACGCCGACCAGAACAGGGGAGCATCCCATGTACAGACGTGTAAACAGCGGCCGTTTCATCGGCCTGACGACCTTCGGGATCGTCATCGTCATGGCGGTATTCACATGGGTCATGTATGGCATGGCGCAGCAGGTCTTCGTGATGACGGACATCATGATGGAACTGAACGAAAGCATGAAATCGATGGTCGGCACCCAGACCAGCATGGCCGAAGACATGCACGCGATGGCGCAGAACATATCTGCGATGAACGGCAGCATGCAGGACATGACCGCCTCGATCACGACGATGAACGGCGACATCGGCAACATGTCGACCACAATGGTTGTCCTGACCGACGCCATGCGCTCGATGGTCAGCGACATGAACCGCATGACCTACAGTGTCGGCAAGGCGACACATGCCATGACAAACCCGATGTCATACATGTGGGGCAACCCCTTCCCATTCTGAGGCGCGAATCACTCAAGAAAATGCTGCCGACGGGCGTGCACGGCCTGCCCGCCGCTTGACCCAACGGAAAGCCGCAGGCGAAATCCTGGCTGCCGGCCTGATGCGGCCCCGAACCGGAACCGGACAGGGTGACGCGACATTAACCAATTGAAATTCAGCGTTAATCTGACACCGCCTCGGGCTCTTTGCGGGTTCATTCTTGCTCGGGCCAGACCCAAAACAGAACTTTATTACATTCTAACATTCGAATTTTTGATTTTTTGCGGGAAATACGCTACAAGCGCTGCATCGGTGTATGAGACAGTAATGTTATTTTGGCGCTTTGCCGACCGCAACGAACCTGACGGGGAGCACTATGCAGGGACGTGGACGATACAGCTATTTTCGGGCGACCCTGATTGCCCTGGCCCTGGTTTCGGGACCTGCGGCACACAGCGGGTTTGCACAGGAAGCCACAACTCGTCAGTTTGAGACGGTTCGGGTTTCAACAACGACAACGGGTGGCGAAGCGACGATCGGCGGCACCGTGGTGCCCTTCAAGGAAGCAACCCTGACCGCGCAGATCCCGGGCCGGATTACCTTTCTGGCCGGCCAGGAGGGCGACAAGGCCAAATCCGGCGAGGTTCTGGTTCAGATCGACGACGACGACATTCAGGCCCGGCGCCGGGCGGCCCTGGCCCAGATCGCCCAGGCCGAAGCCGCGCTGCGCAACTCCCAGATGCAATACTCCCGAGAACTTTACGCTCCGCGCGTTGACAGCCTCACCGGGTTTCCCGGCATGGGAGTCCCAACGCTCTTTGATCAGTTTTTCACCCGTGGCTTTGCCAACAACTTCGGAAACTCCAACACCGCGATCGAACGTCAGGCTGACCTGTATTCGCGCGGTGTCGGGATAAACACCGCGCAAAGCGCGCTGCTGCAGGCCCAGGCGCAGCTGGAAGCGCTGGACGCCCAGTTGCGCGACAGCCAGGCGATCGCTCCGTTTGACGGCATCATCATCCGCAAGATGGTCGAAATCGGCGACACCGTCCAACCCGGCATGCCATTGCTCGATTTCGCCTATACCGAATACCTGCGCGTCGAAGCCGAAGTTCCGGTGCGCCTTGCCGCCGGGCTGAGCGAAGACATGATCGTGCCGGCACGCCTCGACGTTGGCGGCGTCACGGTTGACGCAAAAGTTGCCCAGATTTTCCCGGTGGCCGACCCCAAGCGCCATACCGTGCGCGTCAAATTCGATCTGCCGATCGACACTCCGGGCGGCCCTGGGATGTATGTCGAGGTCACGGTGCCCGACCCAACGGTTCCCTTGCGCACGCAATACGCAGTTCCGGCCGAAGCGCTGGTCTGGCGCGGTTCGCTGCCGTCCGTGTTCGTGATGAAGGATGGAAAGCCGTCCTTGCGACTGGTGCGGGTCGGCTACCCTTTGCCTGACGGGCGGGTCTCGGTGATATCCGGCCTGTCCGGAAACGAAGAGGTCATTCTCAATCCACCTGCCAACCTGGTTTCGGGCGAGTAAGCAGATCAAGGAAAAATGACACCCCCCGCATCTGTCGGGACGCGAATTTGGAAGGGAGGCCGACATCGCAAGCGATCTGGATAACATGCAAGGTAGCGATACCGGTGCGATGACGGGCCTCGGGTTGGCGGGCAACCTTGCCAGGGGGTTCATCAATTCGCCGCTGTCGCCACTGTTGCTGGTCGCCTGTCTGGCGCTTGGGCTGATGGGACTTGCCCTGACACCGCGCCAGGAAGATCCGCAGATTTCGGTGCCCATGGTGGACATCTTCTTTTCCTATCATGGCGCATCATCCGAACAGGTTGCCTCGCTTGCCACCGATCCGCTGGAACGGCTGATGTCGGAAATTCCCGGCGTGGATCACGTTTATTCCGCATCGCAGCGCGATGGCGCCATGGTCACGGTCCAGTTCGACGTCGGCGAGGAAATGGGGCCGTCGCTGGTCAAACTGAACGCCAAGATACAATCCAACCTCGACAAGATCCCGCCCGGCGTGTCGATGCCGCTGATCAAGCCCAAGGGTGTCGACGATGTGCCGGTTGTCACCCTGACCCTGTGGTCGCATGATGTCGACGAGGCGGCGCTGCGTGCGCTGGGGCTTGATGTTCTGCAACGGCTCAAGGAAATCGAAACCACCTCGCAGAGTTTTGTTGTCGGAGGACGCTCGGAAGCCATCAAGGTCGAGGTGTTTCCCGAGCGCCTGGCCGGGTTCGGCATCGGGCTGGACCAGATTGCGCAGACAATTCACGCCGCCAACTCGGAACGCGCCGTGGGCGTTGTCGAAACCGGCGAAACGACGTTTTCCCTGCAGACCGGGGCATTCCTGCAGACCGCGCGGGATGTCGAAAACCTGATGATTGGCGTGCGTGACGGCCTGCCGACCTACATTCGCGACGTCGCGTTGGTCACCGAAAGCACCGATGATCCGACGGATGTCGTGAACTACTACACTGGCCCGGCCTACGATGAGATGTCCCACAGCGCAGAGCTGGGCTTTGATGCCGAAGAACGCGCCCCGGTGGGAGCCCAGGCCGTCACCCTTGCGATCTCGAAAAAGTCGGGCACCAACGGCGTCAGCGTGGCCAATGACGTGCTGGACTATGTCGAGGGGCTGAAGGGCAGCCTGATCCCTGACAACGTGAATGTCGAGGTCACGCGCAACTACGGCGAAACGGCCAATGAAAAGGTCAACGAGCTGATCTTCAAGTTGTTCGTGGTCACCGGCGCGGTAACCCTGCTGATCTGGGCCGCCCTGGGCCTGCGTGCGGCAACCGTGGTTCTGGTCGTCATCCCGATCGTGATCCTGCTTACGGTTTTTGCGGCGTGGTTGCTGGGCTATACCATCGACCGGGTCTCGCTGTTTGCCCTGATCTTCTCGATCGGCATCCTGGTGGATGACGCCATCGTGGTCGTCGAAAACATCTATCGCCGCTGGCTGTTGCAGGGCGAATGCACCGGCGAATGCAATGTCGATGCGGTTCGCGAGGTGGGCAACCCGACGATCCTGGCGACGCTGACCGTCATTGCCGCGCTGTTGCCGATGGGCTTTGTCACCGGAATGATGGGCCCCTACATGGAGCCGATCCCGGCGCTTGGCTCGGTTGCCATGATCCTGTCGCTGTTTGCCGCCTTCATTTTCACCCCCTGGCTGGCGCAACGCATTCGCCCGTCGCTGAAGGCCCTGGAACGGGCACAGGCCAAAGAGCACAAGCAGGCCGAAGCACTGGAAAGCCTTTTTGACTGGCTGCTCGTGCCGCTCCTGGAAAGCCTGCGCAAGGCACGGATTTTCAAGCTTGTCTTGTGGGCCGTTCTCTTGTTGAGCCTTGCGCTGTTTTACACCCAAAGCGTCACCGTCAAGATGCTGCCGAAAGACAACAAGCCGGAATACAACGTCACGATAAACATGCCGGAAGGCACGCCGCTGCCGGAGACTGCGAATGTGGCTGCACGGCTTGCCGAAAAGCTTCGTGAACTGCCCGAGGTCACCGCGCTGCAATCCTACATCGGCGCGGCAAGCCCGTTCAATTTCAACGGCCTTGTTCGCCACACCTACCTGCGCGACAAAAGCTGGATGGCCGACATCCAGGTGCAGTTGACGCCCAAGCATGAGCGTGATCGCTCGTCGCAGGAGCTTGCCGTCATCACCCGCGAAATGCTGACGCCGATTGCACAGGGCATGGGCGCCAGGATCGAAGTCATCGAGATGCCACCCGGCCCGCCGGTCCTGCAAACCATGGTGGCCGAGATTTACGGCCCCGACGCCGAAACGCGCCGGCAGGTGGCGCGCGATGTGGAACAGCTTTTCGCCATTGCCGAAACCATTGTCGATGAAGACAGCTATCTGCAGGATCCGTATGATGCCTGGCGGTTCGTGATCGACCGCGAAAAGGCCTCACGGCTGGGCGTGTCGGTTGACGACATCAACCGGCAGCTGGAAATGGCCCTGGGCGGCTACCGTCTGGGCGATGTGAAGGCCGAACGCGCGCTGGAACCGAAGTTCATCTACCTGCAGATGCCCTACGCGCTTCGCGGCCAGTTCGGCCGGCTGGGACAATTGCCGGTGCCCTCGGCCAGCGGCGAACTGATCCCGCTGACTTCCCTTGGAAAATTCGAACAGTATCGCATCGACGATCCGGTCTATCACAAGGATCTGCGCCCGGTGGAATATGTCACAGGCGATGTGACGGGCAAACTGGGGGCGCCGATCTATGCCATTCTCGAAATGGAAGACCTGCTGGATGAATACACGGCCCCTGATGGTGTTCGTGTCGACACCAACTATATCGGCCCTCCGGCCCCCGATCACCTGAACTCGGCGCTGGAATGGACGGGCGAGTGGACCGTGACCTACGTCACCTTCCGCGACATGGGCGCCGCGTTCATGGTTGCATTGATCCTGATCTACATCCTCGTGGTCTGGGAATTCGGCAACTTTCGCTTGCCAGGCATCATCATGGCCCCCATTCCATTGACCCTGATCGGCATCGTGCCGGGCCACTGGCTGTTTGGAGCCTCGTTCACGGCCACCTCGATGATCGGCTTCATTGCTCTGGCCGGCATCATCGTGCGCAATTCGATCCTGCTCGTCGATTTTTCACGCCATGCGGTTGCCGAGGGCATGGAGGTCAAGGACGCTGTCCTCTATGCGGTGCGCACACGCACGCGCCCGATCATCATTACAGCGCTGGCCCTGATCATCGGATCGTCCGTCATCCTGTCTGACCCGATCTTTCAGGGCATGGCCATATCGCTGATGATGGGCGGCCTGGTCTCGACCCTGCTGACGCTGGTCGTGATACCGTTGGGCTGCGTGAAAAGTGGCACGTCGGGTCTGTTGGCGGGCGCGCCAGGCGGTCCGGGGCCGGCGCCCTTGGTGTCCGGTTCGGCATCAGAGACCCCAAGCGATGCCAGCGCGCGGGAACGCACGGGCAAGAACCGTCTGGGATCACTCCTTTCAGGGGTCGGCGACCTGTTGCTGATGGCACTTGAAGCCGCCTGGTTTGTTCTTGCCGGGCTGGTGAAATTCCTGGCCGGTCTGGTTGGCGGACGCAAAGGCAAGACAAGCGCTGCCAGCGCGGCGGCAGTGCGCGCGCCGGCCCCTGCTTCGGCTCCGGCCCCCGCCCCTGCTCCTGCTCCTGCTCCTGCTCCTGCTGAAAAGCCGAAAAAGGTTCGCAAGCAAGATGCAAGCGCCGCTGTGTCCCAGGCCGTCGCCCGGAAGAAAACAGAACGAACGCGAGCAACAAGGAAGCCGGCGACCAAACCCGATCCCAAACCAGCGTCGACACCCAAACCCAAGCCCGCCGCCAAAAAGGCGGCAGCCGCAAAACCTGCGACGAAACCCAATTCAACCACCACGACCCCGCGCAAGACGAAAACCGCAGGCCGTCGTGGAATCCGGCTCAAGAAGCCGGATGGAAACCGAAACTGAGGAGACCAGGAATGCTACGCAACCGTCCATCCGCCTTCGGTCTCGCAACGCTTGTCAGCCTGGCGCTCGCGCCCATGGCAACCGCGCAGTCAGCCATGGATCCGCGCCCGGTTCCCGGGCCATATCCTGCGGCGCGCCCGCCATCAGAGCAACCGGCAAGCCCGGCTGGTCAGCCCATGCCGAATGCAGACCGGCAACCGGGCATGACTGCGACGGCGGCGCCCACCGGACGGCCAAGATATGCTCCGGCCATTCCCTATTGGATGAAAGCACCGGCTCGACCGGACAGTGCGGGGGCGGCTGCAAACGCGCCGGCCCAATCCAGCGGCGGCGCGTCAACCGGAGCGTCGATTGGGGCGCAGATCGGCGCCGGCGGCTCCTTTTCCGGCGGCGGCCAGGGGCAGGCCCAAAATGGATCATTCGGGCAACCTGGCCGTTTTGGCGTCGTCTCGCCCGGCTATTTTCCGGGCTATGCAACCCAGCCCGGCGCATCGCCACAGAGCCGGCAACCGGCCAGTCAGCCGCAACCGGCGCAGCAGTGGGCGCCGCAACAGCAACAGCCGCGATACTATCCGCCCTATCCGCCGCAATATGCCCAACCCTACGGCCAGCCTTACGCGGCAACGCCATGGGGCGCGCCATCACCCTGGCAGACGGCACCCTGGGGTGGGAACTGGGGGGCACCCACGCCCGGCTATGGCGGCTATCCGCAATCAAACTGGCAACCGCCGCAATCGCGCTAAGGCCTGAGGACAAGTGATGAAGCAACGGCGAAAGACCTTGGAAAGGCATCTGGCAGCGGCTACGGCCGGTGCGCTGGCATGCCTGATGCCGTATGCCTCTCTTGCCCTGGCGCAGGGCAACCCCTGGGCACCGAGAGTTTCCGGACAAGCCCAGCCGGCGATGCCCGAAACATCGGGAAAGCCCAGGTATTATCAGGAACCCATCGTCGAGCAGCCTAAACCGCTGGCCAATTCGAATACGCCAAGCCGGTTTGCTCCTGACGATCTCGACCAGCGTTTGGCCACCGGCCAATCACTGGACTACGGCATTCCAGGCACCGGCGTGCCGGGCTTGGCGGTACCGGCCACTCCCCTGGCCACACCGCTGCAAACCCCGGCAGCACCGATCGCCGGGCCGGTGCCGGGCCTTGTGCCCGGCACCGTACCGGTACCCGGTTTTGGGGCGGGCGTCTATCCTCCGGGCTATGGCCTTGGCTACCCGGCCTATGGCGCCACCCCGTTTGCAGGGCCTGGATACCCCGGCGCATATGGCGGCTACTGGCCGCCGCCGGGAAACCCGACCGGAGGCTTTTTCCCGGGGACCGGCTATTCCCCGTTCGGCTTCTGGTAACACTGAACGATTTTGCGATGCACTCCCAAGCGCAAGCAAAACTGGATACCGGCAAACGTCCCGAGGCTGGTTCCGCGAACTCAAATTCGGGACATACTAAGGAGACTAGACATGCGTAAATCACTCGCAATCGCGGCACTGGCCGCAGGCCTCGCCAGCGTTTCGGCCATTTCTGCAACCGCCCAGAACTGGGGCCCCGCTCCGGCACCGGGTTACGGCTATGCACCCGCTCCGGGCTATGGCTACGGTCCTGCGCCGGTTCCGGGCTACGGCTATGCACCGGGCTACTATCCGGGCGGCTGGGGCAACAATGGTTGGGGCCCGTTCGGCAACAACGGTTGGGGCGGCAACAACTGGTGGCCCTGGGACAACGGCGGCTACGGCAACAACTGGGGCAACAACTGGGGACCGTTCAACGGGTTCTCGACCGGCGACGGCCGTGGTCGCGGCAAGTTCAACTTCGGCTTCTCCGGCGACACGGACTTTGAAGGTCGTGGCGAAGGTCGCGGCGAAGGCCGTGGCGACGGATATGGCTATGGCTACGGCCAGGGCTACAACGGCTGGAACCCGGCGTGGGGTCCGTATCCGGGTCCGGTTCCGGCCCCTGGTCAGGCACCTGTCGCACCGGGCCAGGCACCTGCCGCCCCGGCTGAGGACGGCGCCGAAGTTCAGGCCCCGACCGCAGAAGGTTCGGGCAACTAGGACACCCGTCCTTGTGAAACCAGCGCGTCCCCGGCAGATGCCGGGGGCGGGCATGCCAGACCAGTTTTCAGTTTGACACCGGGGGACATTTGCCATGCGCAGGGGAATGATGAAATCAGTTGCCGCTATGGCCGTTGGCATCATGGCCCTGACCGGTCCGGCGCAGGCTCAGCAGTCGCAACCGGCCACACAGCCCTATTCCGCCACCGCCGTTCACGCCTTTCCAGGCCAGCCCGAAACCACGGGCCGGATCGTGAAATCCGGGCAGAACCTGCGTATGGAATTCACCCAGAACGGCAAACCGGTCATCGAGATACTGCGCCCGGCCGAGGGGGTCATGTATGTTCTTGACCCGGAAACGAAAAGCTATTTCGAAGTGCGCGGCCCGGCAGTTCCCGTGCCCAACGACGGCTACACCACGCCCTGCCCCGACAACGCGGCCAGCGAAGCCTGCCAGCTTGTCGGCAAGGATACCGTCAGCGGCATTGACGTCGAAAAATGGGCGATCGCCACGCAGCCGGGCAGCCCGCCGATGATCATCCTGTGGGACAGCACGCGCCGGCGCGCCCTGCGCCAGGAATTTCCCGATGGCAGCGCCACGGCCATGACATTCAAGGCCATGGAAAACATCAACGGCCGCCCGACCGAGCACTGGACCATAACCGCAACCGCCCCGAACCAGGAGCCATTGACCGGCGACTGGTGGTTCGACCCGGAACTGCGCCTTGTGGTGCGTGAAAACCTGCCAACCGGCGAGACCCGGCGGCTGGAAAACATCACGGTCGGCCAGGTCGACGCCAGCGCCTTCCAGGTGCCCGCCGGCTGGACGCGGCGCGAGTTTCCGGCCGCACCGCAAGCCCAACAACCGCAACAACCTGCCCCTTCGGGCAACTGAGCCAACGGACAGAAAGCACGCAGCCATGCTGACACTATACGCAAACTTCAAGGGCGGAACCGGCAAGAGCACGATCGTGTTCAACATGGCCATGTGGCGCATCGCGCAGGGCGAAGAGGTGACGGTGTGCGACCTCGACCCGCAACGCACGATCACCGATGTCGCCTCGATCCGCGAGGAAGACGGGATAGAACCCGCGCTGAACGTGGTGCACAGCCTGCCCAAGGGGCGCAAGAAGGGCGACTGGCTGGTCGATGTGGGCACATCCGACATGGACGCGATGCGCGCCGCCATCCGGGCGGCCGACATGATCGTCGTGCCGGTGACCCCTTCGCAGGCCGACATCTGGGCGACGCAGAATTTCATCGATATCGTCAACACCGAGCGCAAGAAGGCCAAGAAGAAACTGCCGCCGATGCTCGCCTTTGTGAACCGCGCCGACTGGCACCCGCGGTCGCGCGAAAACGCCGAAACCATGGAGGCGCTGGAGGCGCTTGGCACCTTCAGGGCGCTCGACGAAAAGCTGGTGCAGCGACTTGCCTTCCGGCGGTCGTTTTCCGAAGGGCTGGCGGTTTTCGAACTTGAGCCTTCCAGCAAGGCGGCCACCGAACTGGATGCGCTGGCCCGGGCAATCTACGGCTGACGGCTATCGCGCCGCCGCCGCAATACAGGACAAAGAGTGTGATCATGCCATTTCTTCGCTTAGTCATCATTTACATCGTGGTCATCCTGGCCGCGGTGCTGTTTTTTCAACGCGACGCGGTGATGGGGATGCTCGGGTTGTCGTTTCAAGAGGATGAACCGGCGGCCGCTGCGATGGCCCCGTCTGCCGGCAGTGATGCTGCATCCGATACTGCCACACCGCAGCAGGCATTCAACGCCACCCCCACCACGCCCCGACAGATGCAAACGCCCGTGGCGACAGCGGGGAAAACATCAGTGCCGACACCGGCCGCGAACGAAAAACCGGGGCAAGCGGCCGATGCCGCGCAATCGATTCAGCCCCCGGTGGCCGCGCCGAAACCGGTCGAACAGACTGCCACGCCCGGCGCGCAGGAACAGGCGCCAGCCGAGACAGTCACCGCCGGGCTTGAAGCCGCCCGCAGGGCCTATTGGAACGGCGATCAGGCCGGGGCTGAAACCGCCTATCTTGCTCTTGTCAAAATAGCCCCCGACAACGCGGATGTGCTGGGCGAACTTGGCAATCTCTACTATGGTCAGCGCAGATACAGCGCCGCGGCCGAATACTATCATCGTGCTGCGCTGCAACTGTTGAAGGAGGGGGACATGGGCCGTGTCAATGCGCTGGTGGGCGTTCTGCAATCCATCGCGCCACAAAAGGCTGCGGACCTGCGCGCCCGCCTGAACCAGTAACGATCGTTGACCAGGAGACATCGCCGATGAGCCATTTCCTCAAGACCCGCCTGAAACGGCTCGAAAACCATCTGAAGGCCGAGAACCCGGCGCTGCTGGAGGTGCTGCCGACCTATTACAAGTTCGACAAGCTGTTGTGGAAAACCGGTCTGCTGGACCGCGAGACCTCGCTGGCATCGCAAATATCCTGGTGGCCGCTGATCTCGGTGCTGGGGACGTTTTCCAGCGGCAAGTCGACCTTCATCAATTCCCACGTCGGCGACACGCTGCAAAGCACCGGCAACCAGGCGGTGGATGACAAGTTCACCGTGATCTGCCACCGTTCCGCGGGCACCGAGGCCAACCAGACCCTGCCCGGCACCGCGCTGGATGCCGACCCGCGTTTTCCGTTCTTTCGCATCAGCCACGAGATCGAAAAGGTGGCCCAGGGCGAAGGCAAGCACATCGAAAGTTACCTGCAGCTGCGCACGACCGACAAGGACACGATCAAGGGCAAGATCATCATCGACAGCCCCGGTTTCGATGCCGATGATCAGCGCCGCTCGACCCTGCGCATCACCGATCACATCATTGATCTGTCCGATCTGGTGCTGGTGTTCTTCGATGCCCGCCACCCCGAGCCGGGCGCGATGCAGGACACGCTGGAGCATCTGGTCGCGCGCACGGTCACGCGCACGGACGCGTCCAAATTCATCTATGTTCTCAACCAGATAGACACCGCAGCCAAGGAGGACAACCCGGAAGAAATCGTCGCCGCATGGCAACGCGCGATTGCGCAGGCCGGGCTTTCGGCCGGGCAGTTCTACACGATCTACAACGAAGACGCCGCAACCCCGATCGAAGACGCGGCCCTGCGCGAGCGGTTCCGCGCCAAGCGCGACCATGACCTGAAGAAGATCACCGACCGCATGGATGAGGTCGAATTGCAGCGCAACTACCGGATTGTCAGCGTGCTGGAGACGGTCGCAAACGAACTGGAACACGATGTGCTGCCCCAGTTGCGCGATGCCAAGGCGCGCTGGCGGCGCGGTGTGCTGCTCGGCGATGGTATTGCGCTGGGGCTGGTTGTTGCCGCGGCGCTTGGCGCCGTGGTCGGGCTGGGCTGGAACCCGTTTGCAACGATATTTTCGCCCGAATGGATATCAAGCAACCTGCTGGACGCCGCCGTGGGCGCATTGGTTGCGGTCGTGCTGGCCTTTGCCTTTCACCAATGGATGCGCAGTTTTGTCGCCAGGCGGGTTGCCGCCAGGCTGCCTGAATCCTGGGGACAGGTGGAACTGAACCTGCGTTCGGCATTCCTGAAAAGCACGCGAGCGTTTCAATCGGTCTTTCGCAAGGAACCTGCCGGCTGGAGCAAACGTCCAGCCAGGCAATTGCGGATGATCCGCGAGACCGTTGCGAACCACATTCAGAGCCTGAATGACCGCTACGCCGATCCGTCCGGCAAGGCCGTCGCCACGGCCACGCCCGGGGTGCTGGCCCCGCCTGCGCAGCAGCAGCCCCCAACCGAAGAAAAAGGGGCCGCCTAGTGTATTCCGATCCCGATTGCGCGGTTCGTGAGGGCCGTTGCGGCGAGCATGAATTCCGCCTGGCCGTTTACGAGGCGGGCCATGCGCTGACGGCCCGCGCGCTGGGGCTGAACATCCTGTCGGTGCGGATGCTGCCGCGCCCGCCGGTGCTGGTTTCCGACAAGACCTTCACCAACAACGACTGGAATTCCTTCATCGAGACGCTGGAAATTCGCATCATCGAACTGTTTGGCGGGCAGATTGCGGAAGAGCTGGCCTGCAACTGCAATACCTGCGGCAGCGGCGATATCGCACGCATCGATGAACTTGCCCGCCTGATCGCCGGGCTGGGGGAAGCGCTGGACCATGAGACGGTTCTGTTCGATCTGGAAGACGTGGCGCAGGGGATCTTTGCCGATGAAAAGGTGCGTGACGCAGTTCTGCCGATTGCCGAGTTCTTTCATGCGCGGATGATGAACAAGCGCGAGGAAATTCCGGGCAGCGACATCGAAGCGGAACTGGACAGGTACATCCCGCGCAAACCGAAGGAAAAATGGCTGAAACGCCTGTTCGGCTGACGCCGGGAACAGGGCGGAGGCGCCTGGCGGCGCCACGACATTGCGGCTGCGCCGCGGCTTTGCCGCGTCGCGGTGCCTCCGGCGGGGATATTTGAGCAAAGAAGAAGAGGCTCAGCCTTGCGGGATCAGCACCGGACCCGAAGGGGCAAAGCCGATGGTGACATCGGTATCGATGGCCAGCGGGTGCTCGACATCTTCATCGACGACGAACATGGTGCCGAAGCTGGCCTCGACCGTGTATTCCATGCGGATGCCGACATAGGTGGCTTTCAGGACCCTGCCCTTGAAACCGGGCCGCGCGTTGAGTTCCAGCCGCGACGGGCGCACGGCCAGCGTTGCCGGGCCTTTGGCAAGGCCGCGCGAGGGCAGCTTGTAGCGGTAGCCGTCCACGTCGATCTGTGCCATCTCGCCGTCAAGCGCCACGATTTCGCAGGGGATCAGGTTGGCTTCCCCAATGAAATCCGCCACGAAACTGTCAACCGGGGCATCGTAAAGCTCGCGCGGGGTGCCGATCTGGGCAATCGAGGCGTTGCGCATCACCACGATTTCGTCAGAGACCGCCAGCGCCTCTTCCTGGTCGTGGGTGACATAGACCACGGTCAAGCCGAGGTCTTGCTGGATTGCGCGGATGTCTTCGCGCACCTGCCGGCGCAGCTTGGCGTCAAGGTTGGAAAGCGGCTCGTCGAACAGCAGGACCTGCGGCTCGAGCACCAG
The DNA here is from genome assembly GCA_026989405.1 of Marinosulfonomonas sp. GTDB lineage: Bacteria > Pseudomonadota > Alphaproteobacteria > Rhodobacterales > Rhodobacteraceae > JAJRUE01. The sequence goes on from JALSJL010000307.1 coordinate 13,618, forward strand.
CGCGCGCGCCACCGCCACCCGCTGTTGCTGGCCGCCCGAAAGCTCGCTTGGCAGGCGGTCGTCAAACCCCTTGAGCCCCACCAGATCGAGCCCGGCCAGCGCACGGCTGCGGCTTTCATCCTTGCCGAAGCCCGAGAATTTCAGCCCGTAGGCGACGTTCTCGAGCACCGTCATATGGGGAAACAGCGCATAGGACTGGAAGACCATCGACACGTCGCGGTCGGTCGCCGGCAGCAGCGTCACATCCTTGTCGCCGATGAAAATCTTGCCCGTCGTCGCCATTTCCAGCCCGGCGATCATGCGCAAGGTGGTGGTCTTGCCGCACCCCGAGGGGCCGAGCAGCGTGAACAATTCGCCGGCCGGCACGTCGAGGTCGATCTTGTCCACCGCCACAACGTCGCGGCCGAACACCTTGGACACGCCGCGGAAACTGACCGGCGCTGCGCGTGAAGAAATAAGTGTGGTGGCCATGGCCTACCCCCCTGCGGTGAATTCTGTGCGCCGGCCGATCCGGGTCTTGCCGACGAGCAGTTGAAGAATGCCGATCGCCGCGAGCATCACGAAGATCAGCGCCGTCGAATAGGCGATGGCGAGGCCGTAGTCGTTGTTTTCGACGCGGCCGATGATATAGGCGGTCGCCATGTTGTATTCGGCCGAGACCAGGAAGATCACCGCCGAGATCGCCGTCATGGCGCGCACGAAGCTGTAAACCAATGCAGCCAGAATCGCCGGGCGCAGCAGCGGCAGGATCACCCGGCGGAAGGTCTGCCAGGAATTGGCCCCCAGCGTCAGCGAGCTTTCGTCCAGCGATTTGTCGAGCTGGCTCATGGATGCGATGCCGGCACGCACGCCCACCGGCATGTTGCGGAAGATGAAACTGACCACCAGGATGATGCCGGTGCCGGTGATCTCGATCGGCGGCACGTTGAAGGCCAGGATATAGGCCACCCCGATCACCGTGCCGGGAATGGCGAAAGACAGCATCGTGCCGAATTCGAACGCGTTCTTGCCGGCAAAGCGCTGGCGCGTCAGTAGGTAGGCGGTGATCAGGCCGACAGCCGCCGTCAGCGGCGCGGCGGTGGCGGCGATCTTGATCGTGGTCCAGAAACTGTCCCAGGCGGCGCCGCTCCAGCGGATGCCGTCTTCGGTCAGTCGCACCGAAAACGCCGTGACGTAGTGCTTGAGGGTCAGCGTGTTGTTGACGCCCCAGAGCTCTACCACGCTGCCATACAGGATCATGCCG
>JALSJL010000308.1 GCA_026989405.1 Marinosulfonomonas sp.
GTGAGGGTCTTGAGGTCCTTGGGTTCGCGCAGGTGGGTCTGTGCGTCGGTGAAAATGGCCTGCACCATCGGGTCGGTGACGATCTGCGGGTCACCGAGGTCCAGCAGCAGTTTCTTGTAATAGCGAAGCTGGTCGCCGCCTTCGAGGGCAGCCAGTTGCGGCCAGCCGTAATCGGCGGGGATGCGGTTTTCCTGATCGGTTTCCACCAGCATCTTGAGGAACAGCAGGTAGGTCAGTTCGTTCACGTAGTGCAGGATCGAAATGCCCGCCCCTTGCAGGGTTTTGCTTTCCTTCCACAATTTATCGACAATATCGGCGGTTCTCGGCTTCATGTGCCTACTTTCCATAGTTCTTCGTTGAAGTCTTCAAGGATCGCCTCAAGGCGGCCGTCAAAGACCTTGTTGAGACGTTCAAAGCCTCCATGCTGTTTGAAGGTGCCTTCGTCAAGGGCTTGTCGGTCAACGACAATTTCTTTCTCGATCTGCTCGGCGATGCGGCGCAGCCAGGTCTTTTGCGGGTCGGACCAGGTGCCGCTGGCAAGGATGGCGCGGGTGGCCTGCCTGACGCGCTCGTCAAAGGGGATCAGGGGATCGCCAATCGCCGCTTGCCGGATGAAACCGATGATGGAAGCGGCGATGTCCTCATTCGAGACATCGTTCCAGGCGCGGCGCAAATTGGCCTCGGAAAAGTCGATCTGGTCAAGTTCCTTCAGCAGGTTGTGCAGCTCCTGCCGGGTCAGTTCGCGCGGGCGCTGCACCACCACGGAGAGGGCGGCGATCTTGTTCTGGTTGTTGCGCACGAAGGATTTGAAGTTGTCGAGGAAATCTTCGGGTTTGTCGGCATCGCCATAGCCGCGCGTGACCGCGTGCAGGGCGTCGGCATGGGTCGAGATCGGCACAAGGTTCGGCCCGGTGCCGTCCGGGTCCCAGTCGAGGATTTTGCCAATACCGGCGTGTTTGCGCGCCCATTCGGAAGCGTGTTTCAGCGAGTTTTCCCGCAGGCGGTCGCGCAATTCCTCGGCGCTTTCGCCGGTCAGGTCGCGAATGGCCTCTTCCACTTTCGAGGGCAGCTTGCGCAATTTGCGGTGCAGCTTGGCCAGGATTTGATCGCGCACGATCTCGCGCTGCTCGTCCTCTTCGACCTGGGCCAGTTCATCAAAGAGCTGTTCGAAGGTCAGCTTCGGGTCGCTCGCCACCGGGCGCATCTGGGTCAGGTCCTGCAAGGTGGAATAGAGGTCCACCGCATCGAAAATGCGGAACACTTCCTTGCCGATCTCGTCGCAACGGCGGGTTGCGCGGCCCAACATCTGTTCATAGAGAATGCGGCTGTTGACGCGGCGGATAAATACCAGGTTGGTGATCTTGGGCACATCAATGCCGGTGGTCAGCAGGTCAACCGTCACTGCAACCTTGGGAAAGGCATCGTTGCGGAATGAGCGAATGACCTTGTTGATCCGGGCCGAGTTGCCGTTCTCGATACTGCCGGTGATCTTGCGCACGGCGGCATCCTCGATCTGGCCATATTGCGCCTCGAACGCCTTCTTGAGTTCATCCACCACAATATCGGCATGGGCATCATTGACCGCAAAGATCAGGGTCTTGCCGGGCAATGACGGGTCGATCTGGCGGGCCAGTTCCTCGGCCACGACGCGATTGAATTCCACCGTGATGACACGGCGATTGAAGGCCTCGACCTCGAAATTCAGTTCGTCCGGTGCCGTGTGCAGGTCAACCGCGCCGGTCTTGGTATCAACCGCCTCGAATTCCTCGCCCGGGATAAAGGTGATCCCCCCGGTGCTCAACTCGGTTTCAATCCTGATCGGGGGTTCGTGGTCGATAAGCCAGCCGTCAATGACGGCTTCGCGGTAGGTATAGGTATAGATCGGATCGCCAAAGATTTGCGCCGTATGCAACGCCGGTGTGGCCGTCAGGCCGATCTTTACCGCATCGAAATATTCCAGCACCCGCCGGTATTTCGAGATATAGTCATCCTGCCCGCGAAAGCTCAGCTCGGCATCGGACATTTCCCGATCCAGCAGGTAGCCTCGGTGGCATTCATCCACCACGATCAGGTCATACTGATCAATCGGCGGCGTTTCGGCGGGGTCATCGGTGAACAGCACGCGCTTGACCAGGCCCTGGATGGTGCAGATGTGCAAGCGGGTTTCTTCATCCGGCTTCACGTCTTCAAGGCCCTTCATGCCGAACAAC
>JALSJL010000309.1 GCA_026989405.1 Marinosulfonomonas sp.
CGCCCGCCAAACCCACACGGATCTGGCCCCTTTGCATCGGGCCAGCCATGTCGGTTCGAAGCCGCGCGATCCTTCTTTCCGGAACCCGCAATCGGGAACCCGCTCCGGTTTTGAAGCGCGCGCCGGTTTCAATCTTTGCGTTATCCGCAATCACGGCGCCATACTGCTCCAATGCACTGAAAAACGGTTTCAATTCGGAGGGCATATGCGCCTGGGAATACTCGAACTATCGGTGCTTGCGCTGGGTGTTTTTCCCGCCCAGGCCATTTCCCAATCTCTGAGTTCCCAACCTCTGAGCGGCGCGATGCTGGGCAACACCTGCGCCGGATGTCATGGAACGCTCGGGGCTTCGAAAAATGAAATCATCCCACCGTTGGCGGGAACCGATCCGGCCCAATTTGCCAGCACAATGCGGGCCTATCGCGACGGGAGCCTGAAAGGCACGATCATGAATCGTGTTGCGCGGGCCTTTAGCGACGCAGAAATTGATGCAATGGCTGCGTATTTTTCCTCGCTTCCCAAGAAAGCATACGAATAGCATCCGCCGATGCCCATTTCCGACAGACGCGATTTTCTGAAATTTCTGGCCGCCGGCAGCGTCATGTCATCGGCCGGGCTCAGCCCGGGCATGGCATTTGGACAGAACGGACCGCATGTCGTGATAATCGGTGGCGGAACTGGCGGAGCGACAGCGGCAAAATACCTGAAGATGGGCGACGCAACCATTCGTGTCACCGTGATCGAAACCAATCAGGTTTATCGGCGTTGCTATGGTTCAAACGAGGTGCTGAACGGGCAATTCGGCATCGAGGATATCACCATCACCTATGATGCTCTGCAGGGCAAATATGGTGTGGAGTTCATTTTCGACACAGTGGTCGGGGTTGACCCGCAGACCCGCCGGATCACGCTGAAAAGCGGCGACAAGCTTGGCTATGACCGCCTGATCGTGTCACCCGGGATTGACTTCATTTGGGATGGCGTCGACGGATACAGCGAAGAGGTCGCCCGGCAGGCAATGGCGCATTCCTGGAAGGCTGGCGAACAGACCCTTCTGCTGCGGCGCCAGATCAGCGACATGCCGGATGGCGGCACGATGATCATCGTGCCCCCCGTCAACCCGTATCGCTGCCCGCCCGGGCCATATGAACGCGCGTCGTTGCTGGCAGAGGTCTTCCAGAAAGAAAAACCGAAAGCGAAAATACTCATCCTCGATCCGAAAGACGGGTTCGCCAAGGACCAGCCTTTCATGCTGGGTTGGAACCGTATGTACGTTTTCCAGATCCCCGAGACCAAAATGGACGGGATGCCGGATGACATCAGTATCTTTGACACGCCCGGGATGATCGAATGGGTCTCCGGTTCGGCAGGAGGCACGGTCGAAGCCGTTGACGCGGCAGCCATGACCGTAACCACCGAGTTTGGTGATACCATCCATGGCGACGTGATCAATTTCATCCCGCCGCAGAAGGCTGCCAAACTGGCATTTGACATGGATCTGGTCGACGGCAACTGGTGCCCGATCAACCATTTGACGATGGAATCGACCCGCCACGCCAATATCCATGTAATCGGTGACAGCTGCATTGCCGATGTGATGCCGAAATCCGGCTATTCTGCCAATACCCAGGCCAAGGTCGTCGCCGCGCAAATCCTGCATTTGCTGCGCGATGAAGAGCCAGAGGAGCCGACCTGGGCCAATGTCTGTTTCTCGCGGGTCAGTTCGGAATATGGTGTTTCCGTTGGTGGAATTTACCGGCTGGACCACGAGACGGGCCAGATCATTTCGACAAAAGGGGCCGGCGGCGTGTCGCCGCTGAATGCCTCGCACCAGTTCAATCGTCTGGAAGCGCTTTATCAAGAGGCGTGGATGGAAAATTTTGTGGCAGACAGCTTTGGCTGACCCGAAAGGCAGAATCCATGTCGCAGTTTGAATACTCCCCCCCGCCCAGCCCTCTGAGCGAAGAAGAACAACAGCGCGTGCTCGACAGCTCACCGCGCGGCACCTGGGCGGTTCTGTTTGTCTACGGCATCATCTTCATTCTGATGTGGCTCTATTTCTGGTATGGGCTTTTTGTGCCCGCAGGTTCGGTCAACTAGGTGTTTGGTCCCGGCATTTGCTGGATCGGGTTTAGGATGAATCGATCTGGCTCAGAAGTCCAGATTTTGCAGATGTATTCGTAAGGCGTGAGGGCGCTG
>JALSJL010000310.1 GCA_026989405.1 Marinosulfonomonas sp.
CGCCGCTTGGCGTGAGCCCCCGGTCTTCCCCCTGGGGGTCGGCGGCATCGGATCGGTCAGCCCCGGACGGGCGAGCAGTTCCGCCCGGAGCCATGTCGTCACCACTGGCGACGGACAACTGATAGACCCCCTCCGGGGCCTGTTCATTCGGGGCCACATGCGACACCAGGTAGCGCCTGCCGCCCTTGGGGCCAAAGCTGTGGCCATCGGGAATTGGCGCGCCGTTGGCGACACTGTGGCGCAGGAAAGACAGCGCGGCGGCATGCACCTCTTCTCGTGGCAGGGGGCCGGGCGTGAACTCGATCGGGCGGCCGATGAATTGCGCGGCCTCTTCCAGCCGCAGCCCGAATTTCGGCGCGGCCTCACTGTCGCCCGGATCCAGGCTCAGAACGCGTGCCCGGGCAAACAGGGCCCAGGGGGTCACCTGTTGGGCGATGCTCAGATACTGCACGCCGGTCAGCAGCTGGTTCGACTGGCCCCAAAGCACCGCCGAGGGCATGTGCAATTCGGCAAGCACGACAGTTGCGGCATGGGTTGTCTGCAACAGCGTCAGCCAGTCGGGCCGATCGCTGTCAGAGGCCCGTTGGTCGCGTTCCACGGTCAGTTTCAGGTAAGCGCAGTGGCGCGAAAGCGCATCCGACAGCAGGCCCGAAAACGCCTGGGACAACGGCGAGTCGAGTGCGCCGGCAAACTGGTCGGCCCCGAGAGCGGACGGTTCAAGCTCGATCCGCACCAACACCCCGTCGCCGTCAAATGTCGCCGCATCATTGCCGATGGGTTCGCGTTCATCGATCTCGATGCCAATCTCGGCAAGTCTTGCATTGACGGCCTCGCCGAAACTATCGAGTTCCATCTCCGGCGGGCTTGCAAAAAGCAGGATTGAATGGGCAGACACCGTATTCCCCTCAGAATTGGCTGTTGGACACAACCTGACGCAGAATTCGGGCGAGATTTGGTCGGAAAAGGGGGCGAAAGTGGGTTTTGTGGGCGCGGGGAGCGCAGGGGCGTCGGGTCTGTCCGGGGCGTTTGATAGGCTGGGGCGCAACGCGTCGGGCAGCCAGCGGGGCTGTCCTGTGGTTCCTTGATGCACTGGTACTTTTTTCGGCGGTAGACCGGTCAAGGCACCAAGCGAAAGACGCTTGATCGCATGGGCGACGATAAAGCCATCGCGATCCGAGCGAAAGTGAAAGCGTGCTGCAATTTCTCGTTCTTCCTAGGTAAGGTGTTCTTCCAGCTTGCCAGCTTCACAAGTCTCCGGTATCGACGTGAAGACGGCGATGGGGGATTTGTGTTGTTGGAAATGGCCGCGAACGAAACTGGAAAGACGTTCGCCAACTTGAGCGATCATGCGATCCCGTTTGCGCGCTTCCATTTGCGCAGGCGCGTGCGAGCATTGGAATAGGGCGACGAAGTGTTGAACTGAATCATGCGCCCCAGCGTGTACTTTTCGTACCAATTCACCCCATAAAGACGGTCATTCGTCTGGGACGAAATGAACGTAACGATCCGCTTCTTGGCATCTTCAAATTCTGTCAAAAGCTCATCGAAGGGGATGTCCTCGTAATCTGAATAAAACTTCTGGGCCAGCGCTCCGAGTTGGTTCCACTGAAAGCCGGACTCCGGAAACTCAATTGCGTCGCCTTTGGAATCAAGGTCGATCCACTTCAGAACCAAGTGGTTCCATCCAACCAGGTAGCTAACCAGGTTGTGCACGCTCATCATTGTTTCCTTTGCATGCCCTTCCAATGTCGTTTCATGGCACCTCGTGGCTGGAACGGTCTCGAGGTCTTTGAAAAGTTTGGCAAAGTTACCTTCGATCGCGTCGAGCAATTCGCTACGGGAAGTAGGGATCGGCATGCTGGGTCATCTCTTGTTTTCAAGTGGTGCCCGGGTATCTCGCCGCGCCACAACAGATCTACGGCTCCATCATCGGCGTTCTGGCTGACTTTGCTCTAGGCCTTAATAAATTTTGGTATTTTTATAGACACTTCAAGTGGTGTTGTCACGTTAACTATTGAAGTGGTCCCGGTTTTCCGGACAGTTTGGCGGCCAGGTTAAGGTGTATCCGAGTTGGTTTTCATTTTATGGCCCTTCGGGTCATGCCGCCAATTTCTGAGCTCGACCGTGCCAATATGCCTCCCTCGGCGTTCTGTTCTCAAGAGAAGAATGAGGCCGCTCAGTGTTGTAGAACTTC
>JALSJL010000311.1 GCA_026989405.1 Marinosulfonomonas sp.
CCGGCACCCGCAGCACCGGCAAACGGCCAAGATCAGCGATCGGCTCGGTGACGATGTAAAAATGCTCACACGCCTGAAGCGGCACATTACTTCCCAGCATCCGGCCCAGCGCGCGCCCCCACATGCGAGCGCAATTGACCACATGCTCACAGGCGATATGGCCTTGCGCACCATCCTCACTCCGTCAGTCGAGCCCGGTGATGCGCCGCCCAGTCCGCGCCGCCCCCGTCACCTTCACGCGCTCGGCAATCACCACCCCCCGCTGGCGTGCACCCTTGGCCATGGCCAAGGCAACATTGCCCGGATCAAGCTGGCCGTCACTGGGAATATATACCCCGCTTTCACCCCTTCGAGGTTAAGATGCGGATAATGTTGTGCTACTTGCGCCGGGCTGATCTCCTCGACCTCAACGCCAAAGGCACGCCCCATTGCAGCTTGGCGAAATATCTCCTCGCGCCGTGCAGCACTCAGCGCCACGGTTACCGAGCCAGTCGTGCGCATGCCGGTGGCAATCCCGGCCTCAAGCCCGCCATACAGATCAGCGCAATACTTGGCCAGCCGCGTCAAGGTCGCTGATGCACGCAACTGCCCGATCAACTCCGCCGCATGCCAGGTGGTGCCCGAAGTCAGCGCCTTGCGCTCCAACAGCACCACGTCCTTCCAGCCGATCTTGGCCAGATGATAGGCAACCGAAGCTCCGACTACTCCGCCACCAATGATTACCACGCGCGCTTTTTCGGCTAGTTTCATGTCCTGTCCTTCATCTTGGCGCAAATACTCTGGGGGTCTGGGGGTGAAACCCCCAGCCAGTCGCCTGCGTCAGCAGGCGAAACCCCTCAAACCCGCAACCGTTCATTTTCCGGATCCCACAAGGGCCGGTCCGCATGAACCACCGCCCGGCGCCGCTCACCATATATCTCCACCTCCAGTACGGTGCCGGGCACTGCCAGATCGGCGCGCACCATGGCCAGCGCGATCGAGGCATTGACCCGATACGCCCAACCACCCGAAGTGGTCTCTCCCACGATCTTGCCATCATGCCATAGTGTCGACATGTAAGGCGCATCCTCCGCACCGGCATCGACCAACAATGTGACAAAAGACCTGGCCGATCCGCGCTGAAACTCGGCTTTCAAAGCCGCCTTGCCGGGAAAATCGACAGGCTTGGAGAGACGTATGAACCGGTGCAGGCCGCTTTCCAGAAGCGTATAATCACTCGAAAGATCCCTCTTCCAGGCCCGATAACCCTTCTCCAGACGCAACCGGTCCAGCGCATACATGCCAAAGGGTTTGGCGCCTGCGCCCAGCACCGCCTCGTAAATCTCCGCCATATCCGCATTGTCAGCGTGAATTTCCCAGACCAGCTCTCCGGCAAAGTTGACCCGTAGCAGCAATACATGCTTGCCCGCCACCCGGCCCACCTGGCGCGAGAGCCATGGCAGGTTCAGGTTGGCCTCGCTGATTGCCCCCAGCAATTCGTGCGATTTCGGCCCGGTGACAATCAGGCAATCGGTATCCACCGTGTCATCCCACAGCTCGATGGAGCCATCCAGCGGCAGTGCATCGCGCAACAGTTCGCGGTCATGCCATTGGGCGCTCGCGGCGGTGATCAGGCTGAACAGGTTGTCGTCATGGCGGATGATCGACATCTCGGTGACGACACGCCCGCGCCTGTCGGGGAAATAGCCCAGCGTCATGCGGTCGACCTTGGGCAGGGCACCGGCGATCAGTCCATCGAGCCACTCCGCTGCCCCCTCGCCCGAAATCGTGAAGCGTGAGAAACCCGGCAGCTCAAGCACCCCGACCCGGTCGCGCACTGCCTCGCATTCCTCGCGAATACGCACCTCCCACGGCCCGTCCCTGTCCCATGTCTGCGTCGCCGCCTCAGATGTGTCATCGCTCGGCTGCGCAAACCAGTTGGCGCGCTCCCAGCCGTTATTGGCACCAAACTGCGCGCCCAGTTCCTTGAGGCGGCCATAGAGCGGCGAGGTCTTTTTCGGACGCCCTGCGGGCCATTCGTGATGCGGGAAATGCATGGCATATTCATGGCCATACACCTCCTTGCCCTTGGCGATGCAATAGGCCTCGTCGGTATAATCGGTGAACCGGCGCGGATCACACGACCACATGTCCCATTCGGTAAAGCCATCGGCAACCCACTCGGCCAGCACCTTGCCGGCACCACCGCCCTA